>DPRC01000092.1:7397-10615 GCA_003537695.1 Polaribacter sp. | reverse complement strand
ATACTTTTTGGACTAAACTAAATAAAAAAAAGCTCTATTAACTCGTATATTGCTGGTCTTAAGACATGTATATATAGTAGTTGAAAATTTAACATTAAAAGGATTAGTATCATAAAATTAATACTGATTACGAAGTAATTAATCTTTCCTCTGCAGAAATACTCTAAATAATATGGGGAATTTTGCAAATTGAAAAAGAAATTTTTTTCTGCAGAGAGGGATATTAATTTAAAAGATCTTTTCATTATTAATGATTCATAAGAGTATTAATATAAAAACTAATCAGTGAGTTTAAAAAAAATAAATCATTGTATAATACTAGAATAAAATAAATAGTTTGACAAAACTTATTTATTTACTGAATAAAAACTCCTATTCGTTGCTATTTTAATTGTAGATCTATTTTATGTAATTACTTAATTTAACTTTTAAAATTTAAAGACATCGTCTTTTACATAAAATATAAAAACCCGAAACTTTAGAAGTTTCGGGTTTTTTTTGATAATAAATTATTGCCTTTTACAGGTATAAAAATTAATCTCTAGGAGATTTAAATCTATAGTGTAAGTATGTGTAAGCATCTCTAGGTATAATAGTAATCCACTTTTTGTGTTTTAAATACCATTTAAAACGAATAGAGTTTACGCCTTTTAATAAATAAGCAGCAATAAAAGGATGCAAGTGTAATTGGATCTTTTTATTCTTTGGATTAGAAAGAAATTTTTCTAAATCTGCTTCTATCTTGTCTAATAAGACAATTGGCGCCTCTACTTCTCCATTTTTATTTGGATTGGCTTCGGTAGTTTTTATACTCAACTCTGGGCGCACCCGTTGTCTTGTAATTTGTACCAAACCAAATTTACTTGGAGGTAATATCTTGTGTTTTGTTCTATCAAAAGCCATTTGCTCTTTCAGATGCTGAAACAGTTTATTTCTGTTTTCAACTTTATGCATGTCTATAAAATCTACAACGATAATTCCTCCCATATCACGCAATTGTAATTGTCGTGCTACTTCAGTCGCTGAAATTAGATTTACTTCCAATGCGGTATCTTCTTGAGATCCTGCTTTGTTAGAGCGGTTTCCGCTATTGACATCAATAACGTGTAAAGCTTCTGTGTGCTCTATTACTAGATATGCACCTTTGCTCATAGAAACCGTTTTACCAAACGATGTTTTTATTTGTCTTTCAATTCCGTATTTTTCAAAAATTGGAACTTCAGACGTGTGCAACTTTACTATTTCTTCCTTTTCAGGATAAATTTCCTGTAGATATTCTTTAATTTCTACTTTCAAAGTTTCATCATTTGTTATAATACTTGTAAAAGATTCATTCATAACATCTCTTAATATAGAAGATGCCCTATTTAATTCACTCAAAATCTTTGTTGGGGTGTTTGTATTTGCAATGCTTTTACACATTGTTTTCCAACGGTCTAATGAGTTTTGCAAATCTTTATCTAACTCTGCTACCTTTTTTCCTTGGGCTACAGTTCTTAGAATAACACCAAACCCTTTTGGTTTTATGCTTTTTGCTAATCTTTTTAAGCGTTCTTTTTCCTTTGGATCTTCAATTTTTTGAGAAACTGAAACTCTATTAGAAAAAGGAACTAAAACCAAAAATCTACCTGCTATCGAAAGCTCTGAGCTTAATCGAGGTCCTTTGGTGGAGATTGGTTCTTTTACGATTTGCACTAACAGGTTTTGTCCTGTCTTTAGTGTATCGTTAATACTACCATTTTTGTTAATTTCTTCCTCAAATCGGAAGTTCTTTAAAGTGAATTCTTTATACTTACCTGTGCTTACTTTCTTAATGAACGTATTTAATGAGTTTACCTGCGCACCTAAATCATGATAATGTAAAAACCCGTCTTTTGGGTATCCTACATTTACAAAGGCTGCATTTAAACCTGTTAACACCTTTCCTATCTTGGCTAAAAAAATATCGCCAACAGAAAATTTATTTCCAGTTGTTTCATTATTTAATTCAATAAGTTTCCCATCTCTTAATAAGGCAAAATCAATATCAGATGAATTTGAACGAATTATTAATTCTGTTTTCATACTGAATTTGGTTTTAACACTGCACTTTGTTGTGCAGATGGATTAATACTGTCAGGTATTTGTAAATACCGTGAGAAGATTTACTGCTTTACACCACAAGCAAACCTTCGAATGTCAATGAACTTTTTTTGTTTAATTGATTTCTTTCGCTAAACAATAAACGAAAAAATAAGGAGCTTCTTACTTTTTCTTGTGTCTATTTGCTCTTGCTCTTTTCTTTCTTTTGTGTGTAGAGATTTTTGCTCTCTTTCTTTTTTTACCGCTTGGCATAATGTTTCGATTTTTTTAAAATCCGTTAAGATTTAGATTATTACTGTGTTATTTAACAGCCACTTTACTTTTTACACCTTCTGTAAAAGTTTTAGCTGGTTTAAATGCTGGAATATTATGAGAAGGAATCTTGATAGTTGTATTCTTAGAAATATTTCTACCTGTTTTCTCTGCCCTTGTTTTGATGATAAAACTACCAAAACCTCTTAAATAAACGTTGTCGCCATTTTCTAGTGCACCTTTTACTTCAGTCATAAACGCTTCTACAGTTGCCAAAACATCTGTTTTTTCGATTCCTGATTTATCTGAAATTTTAGATACGATATCTGCTTTCGTCATGTCTCTATTTTTACTGTTTTTTAATTAAATTACCCCTAAAAATGCGGAGGCAAATATATGATAATTAATCAATTCCAAAAAGATAAAGACTTAAAATTATATGAATTTTAAAATGTAATATTGCAATTCTATATTTTCGCGATGAAATTTTCTAATACATTAGTATCCTGGTACTTACAAAACAACAGAGACCTGCCTTGGCGTAAAAGCAAAAACCCATATTTTATTTGGCTGAGCGAAATCATGCTGCAACAAACAAGAGTTGCGCAAGGTTTGTCTTATTATTTGAAATTTACACGCACATTTCCCACTGTTTTTGACCTTGCAAAAGCAGACGAAAGCACTGTATTAAAAATGTGGCAAGGTTTGGGATACTATTCGCGTGCAAGAAATTTACATTTCTCAGCAAAACAGATCGCAAAAGAGCTAAATGGCGAATTCCCAACCTCTTATACAGAGATTATAAAACTAAAAGGCATTGGAGATTACACAGCCTCTGCCATTGCATCTATCTGTTTTAACGAGTCCACCGCAGTTGTAGATGG
>DPRC01000092.1:3968-7000 GCA_003537695.1 Polaribacter sp. | reverse complement strand
ATTAAGGAGTTTAAAGCGCTTGCACAGACCCTAATTGACAGCTCACAGCCCGGAACATTCAACCAAGCGATTATGGATTTCGGCGCACTGCACTGCAAACCACAAAATCCACTTTGTGAAAGCTGCCCTTTTTCTGATAGCTGCGTAGCTTTAGAAAAAAAAATAACAAAAGAACTGCCCGTAAAAGTGAAAAAAATAAAGGTTAGAAAACGTTATTTTAATTTTTTAGTGCTCAAAACCGATGACAATAAAACAATTTTAACAGAAAGAAAAGGAAAAGGAATCTGGCAAGGTTTGTATCAATTTCCGTTAATTGAGTGCGAGAAAACGATCCAACAAAAAGAAATAATTTCTTCGGAAGCGTTTACAGATCTGTTTCCTGACGAGACCACGCTTTCACTTTTCAATTCAAAAGAAATTGTACATAAATTATCGCATCAACACTTGTACACTCAATTTTGGATTGTTGAAACCAAAACCCTTAAAAATGCTGATATTTTATGGGAAAACATTCAAGATTTTCCCGTTCCTGTTTTAATAGCGAACTTTTTAGAGACTTTTAAAATGATAAAGTAATTTATTTTACAGCCGGACAATCCTCATTTTTCTGCTTTAAATTCGTACTTTTAAGGTCAATAGTTTTTAACGCATCTCTTTGAGTACCCATCGAAAGTCATGTTAAAAGACCGTACAAAATTTAAAAACTCCAAGAACACTGTAAGTAGTATGGCAACAAAGTATGTAATTGATTGTGCTGGTAATAAAACACCCATAGGTGATGCACTTTTTTCATCAAAATGCTGGGTTGGTAATAGCAGCGATTACCTTGAAGTAAATAATAAATTTCTAATTTCTAAAGCTGTCAACTGGCTGCATATTCCCAAAATAGCCATTTTAATCCCAATTTATCGCTCAGGCACACATTTTTTGGGTACCCTAAAGACGCTCATTTCTCAAAACTGGTCGCAGCCACAAAACGTGGAAATTATACTTTCTATAAATCAACCTCTCGGACCTATTGATGCATTGACGAAAGTCAGTTTAAAGGCAGCAAAAACATATATCGAAGCAAATAATTTGATGAATAACACACCTCAAGTTCGGCTCGTTTTTGAACAATTAGCAGGTGGCTTAGCGGAAGTTTATCAAAGAAGTTTCTCAACATTAGTTGCCCGCATTTGCAATAGTGTAAATGCTCGTAAACTTAAAACCAAACAAGAAAATGCCTTTGCGATAGGCGCCCTAATGGAGTCTACTGTTTTTACAATCATAGACGACGATCAGATCTTATTAGATAACAGTTCTTTACCCGCGGCTTTAGAGCAACTACAAGCCGGTAAATCTGTTATAATGGGCCAAGTAGAAATCACGAAAGTAACTACTTCCTATCCGGAATGGAATGCTATTCTTGCCGATGTAATGAACCTGTTTTTTAAATTTAAATACGAACATGGTACTGCAATTCTCACGCCTCGTGCTTTGATGGTTTCCGATCTATTTCACCAGCCTGCTCTAAAAATTGGTGAAGCATATGCCGATCAAACTTGGTTTGCCGCAGCGGCTGCTAAAAAAGAGCGATTTTTGATAAAGGTAACCACAACATTAGAGCACGAAGCATATCCTAGTAACGCAAATATGGCCGCGAATCTCGCTAAATTTCTAGAGTCTGGAACTCCTGAAAATGCTATAAATATTTTTAAAAATGTACAAATAGCTTACAAAGAATCCTCAGAGAAACTGCTGTATTCAGCGCATGATATCGAAAAACTAATTTCTTCACTTGAAGCCCGTGACAAAAAAAATCTTGAAAATTTAGTCCAGCAAATGCTTCAAAAACCAAAACAATGAAAAGGCCTAAATTCAAAAAGTAAGAGGACATGTGGATTTTACACAAAACAAAGCCCTTTCTAAAACCTTGTTCTAAATGCCCAAACCTTTAGAAGCTCGCAACCTTCTTGGGTATTGTTTTATTTTGTAAATTAGCCTTTTAGAATAAATAACAAAATCATACAACAACCTTATGGCAGGATCTGTAAACAAAGTAATACTCATTGGAAATTTAGGAGATGATGTGAAAATGCATTATTTTGATGATAAAAACAGTGTTGGCCGTTTCCCAATAGCAACTTCAGAAAGCTATACTAACAAACAAACAGGAGAGAAAGTAATCACTACCGATTGGCATAATATTGTTGTTCGAAATAAATTGGCTGAAATCTGTGAAAAATACCTCTCTAAAGGAGACAAGGTGTACATCGAAGGGAAACTAAAAAACAAACAGTGGGAACAAGATGGCGTAAAGCGCTATGCTACGGAAGTTATCGTGACAGAAATGACCATGTTAAGCACGAAAAAAAATTCGGAAAATAATCCGACTCCTCGGCAACAAAACACCCCAACTCCCGAAGCAACAAAAACAACTACTCCAGAAAACAATAACGACACCCCCTTTTAATCATTATAAAAATTTAAACTTTGGACCCAGATCCCGAACCTTTATTTTCCCTATTCACTTCTTTCGACACAATGATTGCTATTGATGCAATTGTTTTAATTTTATTACTAATTAGCTCTGCCTTAATTTCGGGTTCTGAAATTGCTTTCTTCTCCCTAAACCAAACCAATATAAACGAACTTTCCAACAATGGGAAAGAAGAAAATATTGTAGTTAGCTTGTTGAAAAAACCCCGTAAATTATTAGCAACCATCCTAATTACCAACAACTTTATAAATATTTTAATTGTACTGCTTTTCACCTCATTTGCAGAAACATTATTTGGATCCTTTCACGTGAACCTCAACCTGTACTTCTTTTCGGTACCCGTTCGTTTTCTATTAGAAATCATCCTAATTACCTTTTTAATTCTTTTGTTTGGCGAAGTTCTACCCAAGGTATATGCTTCAAGAAACGCCTTGCGTTTTGCAAGAACAATGTCCAAATTCATACATTTCGTTAGTATTTTATTAACGCCATTTAGCATGCCTTTAATTGCGGTGACCGAATGGATTGAGAAAAGATTTGGAAACAAAGC
>DPRC01000092.1:672-3568 GCA_003537695.1 Polaribacter sp. | reverse complement strand
GATGAGCAAAAAATATTGCAAGGAATTGTGAATTTTGGAAATACAGAAACCGTACAAATAATGAAGCCCAGAATTGACATTTTCGCGCTTTCTGATGCTGAACCCTTCGAGGATGTGCTGCATAAAATTTTAACAAATGGCTATTCTAGAAACCCCGTTTATAAAGAAAATATCGACACCATTATTGGAGTCTTATACGCAAAAGATCTTTTAGCACATCTAAATAAAAAATCTTTTGATTGGCAAAAATTATTAAGAGAGCCCTTTTTTGTGCCAGAAAATAAAAAGTTAGACGACTTGTTAGGAGACTTTAGAGCTAAAAAGAACCATTTAGCAATTGTGGTGGATGAATACGGAGGCACTAGTGGATTGGTAACCTTAGAAGACGTTATAGAGGAGATTGTTGGGGATATCAATGATGAATTTGATGATGATGACTTAGCCTACTCTAAAATAGATGACAAAAATTATATTTTCGAAGGGAAGACCTCGATTAAAGATTTTTGTAGAATTCTAGATGATGAAGATGAAACGATTTTTGAGGAAGAAAAAGGAGAAAGTGAGACCTTGGCAGGTTTTATCCTCGAGATTTCTGGGAAATTCCCGAAAAAAGGAGAAAAAATTACCTTTAAAAGCTATACTTTCACCATAGAAGCGGTCGACAAGAAGCGCATCATCCAAGTAAAAGCAACTAAAAATGCGTAATCTTTTTCTTTGTATTGTACTCGCTCTCTTTTACTCCTGTAAAGAAGACGTCTTACCAAAACCAAAGGCTTATTTAAGCTTATCATATCCAGAAAAAAAATACGAAAACCTGAAAGCGAAGCGACCTTACAGCTTTCAAGTTTTGCAAAACACAACCATCGTTGACGCCCAAAACAATTGGCTAACCCTAGAATACCCAAAATTAAAGGCCTCCTTAAGCATTACCTACAGGCCTGTAAAAAACAACCTTAGAGAACTCCTTATGGAGGCAGAAAAACTTGTTTTTAAACACACCTCAAAGGCAGAACAGATCATACCAAAAGACTTCATAAATAAAGAAAAAAGAGTTTTTGGGAGCCTTTTTCAAATTACGGGCAATGCCGCTTCTCATCTCCAATTTCACATTACAGACAGCACCAACCACTTTATAAAAGGGTCTTTATATTTTTATGCAAAACCAAATTATGATTCTATTTTACCTGCAGTAAACTATATCAAAAGAGATATTTTACATTTGATAGAAACCTTCTCCTGGAAAGAAGAATCCCATTAGATCCCAGAAGCACAAGATGGTCTTGTATCCAGCAGACACCTACTTATACGTATTGTATTTTATCGCAAAAACCTGAGCTCAACCTTATACAATCTCCATTTTCTTGAGTAAGAAAGAAGCATTCATGTTTTTACAAACACCCTTTTTTAAGGCATAGTCAAAATGCAATTCGTCCTCGCTAATTTCTGCATCAAAATAATAATTTTCTACTGCTGTAAGCTCACTTTCTAACTCACATAAGCTCACATCATGGGTTGCAATAATTCCTGTTGATTTAGATTTGGATAACTTCTCCACAAACTTTTTAGAACCAATGGCCTTGTCTTTACTGTTGGTTCCTTTTAGGATTTCATCTAAAATAATGAAGTAATCCGATTCTTTAATTGCATCTACAATAAACTTTAACCGTTTTAATTCCGAATAAAAATAAGATTCATCTTCTGTTAAAGAGTCGGTACTTCGCATGCTTGTAATTAGCTTGATAGGCGTGTATTTAAATGATGTTGCACAAACAGGCAACCCACAATTTGCCATAACTATCGATAAGGAAACCGTTCTTAAAAAGGTGCTTTTCCCTGCCATATTTGCCCCTGTAACAATATAAAACGCTTCTTTATTGATGTTAAAATGATTGTCTACTCTTTTCTCTACATGCAATAAAGGATGCCCTAAACCAACGCCACATATAGCCTCTTTTCCTGAAGTAATCTCCGGAAAAACAAATTTTGGATGGTTGAAATGAAAGTTAGCCAGCGAATTTTGAGCGTCGAAAAAGGCCACCACTTCAAACCATTTTTCAACGGTGTGTTTGTACTTAGAAATCCATTTTTCTGTTTTGCCAACATTGTATAATTCCGTGAGAAAAAGTCCATTCCCAAAAATTGCAATGATAATATTGTTCCGTTGATCGAATGCATCTAAAATTCGGGCAAATTCTTTAAAAATAACCGCTGCCTTTTTCGTCTCCGACTTTATAATTTCTTGTTTTTCTTTTAAAATATCTGAGGTAAAATCTGCGTTCTCAATCTCATTTAACAAGTGATGATACTGTCCAAATGTTGCGCTCAGGTTATTGGTCTCTGCATATAAACTATTGGCCTTTTTAACAAATCTTGCTGTTAGAAAAAGTCCTATAAAAAACCATATTGTAATATATGTAAAGGATATAATACCAAAGGAGACCAGGCCAATCAACAGGATGGAGAGTACTGAAAACACCCTTTGAATCGAAGCTAAATATGCTGGGAAAACTGACCTATACTTAGAAATCCAATTTACGGTAGGTTTCGACGTATTTTTTATAGCAACCAAGCTGGCCAACGCAGCGAAATTTTGTCTCCAGATGACTTTTTGAGCCAACTCTTTAAGCGCATTTTGTTTTGTTACAATGGCCGTTGTTTTGTTTTCCGTTAAAGTTGATGCTAAAACTACTTTTCCGTCATTTGTAGTAGTTCTGTTGAGGTATTGGAAAAAAGAACCTTTCCCAAATAAATCGATGTCATTGCTGTAAAAATGTGCGGGATCTACAAACGACCCTCCTGTTTCTAAATGCAAGAAATCACGATTTAATACTCTAATTTCTGTAGTGTTTATTTGAATTTTCTCATCCACAATACTTCTTTTTATTTGAAGACTGCT
>DPRC01000092.1:0-503 GCA_003537695.1 Polaribacter sp. | reverse complement strand
AGAACCTTTCCCAAATAAATCGATATCGTTACTGTAAAAATGTGCGGGATCTACAAACGACCCTCCTGTTTCTAAATGCAAGAAATCACCATTTAATACTCTAATTTCTGTAGTGTTTATATGAATTTTCTCACCCACAACACTTCTTTTTATTTGAAGACTGCTCTGTTTTACCACCAAAAAAGCAAACAACAAAACACCTAAAAAAGCAACTACAAAAACAACTGGATACCTACCAAAAGTGAGGTAAGTTAGAAATGAACTCCCTAAAAAAACGGCAAATCTAAGCATACTTAAACGTATGGATTTTGTTTTTAAAAGAACGGCTTCTTTTTCGAGTTCCACTTTTTGTTGCGTGTAAAATACTAAAGGTTTTTTCATTAATTTTATTTATAGCTGGCAATTCCACCAGTTAAACTTAATACTTTTAAATTTGGATACTTCGCCTTTAAAAGGGCTGTAGCCTTATAACTATTCAATCCTCTTTGGCAAACCAAGACGTA
>DPRC01000163.1 GCA_003537695.1 Polaribacter sp. | reverse complement strand
TTTACCTGTTGTTATTACTGTTTTTAAAGACAAATCATTTGATTTTCTTATCAAAACTCCTCCTGCAGCAGTCCAGTTACTAGAAGCGGCCAAAATAAAAAAAGGTTCAGGAGAACCAAACAGGAAAAAAGTAGCATCAGTTACTTGGGATCAGATTAAAGTAATTGCAGAAGATAAAATGGTAGACTTAAATGCCTTTCAAATTTCTTCAGCAATGCGTATGATTGCAGGTACAGCACGTTCTATGGGATTAACAGTAAAAGGTAATGCACCAGCATAAACTTTATAAAAAGTAGTAAAATGGCAAAATTAACAAAAAAGCAAAAGGAAGCTTACGCAAAGGTAGATAGCTCTAGATCGTATGATTTAGCAGCGGCTTCAGCGCTAGTCAAAGACATTACCAATGTAAAGTTTGATGCATCAGTAGATTTAGCAATTCGTTTAGGAGTAGATCCTCGAAAAGCAAATCAGATGGTACGTGGTGTTGTAACATTACCTCACGGAACAGGAAAAGATGTGAAAGTATTAGCATTAGTAACTCCAGATAAAGAAGCAGAAGCCTTAGAAGCAGGTGCTGATTATGTGGGATTAGATGAGTATCTTCAAAAGATTAAAGGAGGTTGGACAGACGTAGACGTAATTATTACCATGCCAAGTGTAATGGGAAAATTAGGTCCCTTAGGAAGAGTTTTAGGTCCTAGAGGTTTAATGCCAAACCCTAAAACGGGTACGGTAACAATGGATGTTGCAAAAGCGGTGAAAGATGTAAAAGCGGGTAAAATCGATTTTAAGGTTGATAAGACAGGAATCATTCATGCTGCAATTGGTAAGGTATCTTTTGATGCTCAAAAAATTGAAGAAAATGCAAACGAATTAATACAAACAATTATTAAATTGAAACCAACAACTGCAAAAGGAACGTATGTAAAAAGCGTTTTTATGTCTAGCACGATGAGTCCTAGTATTGAGGTTGAGGTGAAAGCTGTTTAATACGTTAAAACTTATAATCATGACTAGAGAAGAGAAATCACAAGTAATACAAGATTTAACAGCCGTATTAGCAGACACAAATACATTGTATTTAGCAGATATTTCAGGATTAAATGCACAAACGACTACGAATTTACGTAGAGCTTGTTACAAAGCAGATGTTCAGTTATCCGTTGTTAAGAATACATTACTTGCAAAAGCGATGGAGGCTTCAGATAAGGATTTTGGAGAGCTACCAGGAGTTTTGAAAGGAAATACTTCAATGATGATTTCAGAGGCTGCAAATGCACCTGCGAAGTTAATCAAGGAGTTTAGAAGAAAATCCAAAGACCGCCCTTTATTAAAAGGTGCTTTTGCAGAGGAATCTGTTTACATTGGGGATGATCAATTAGATGCTTTGGTAGACATCAAGTCGAGAGAAGAGCTAATTGGAGAAATCATTGGATTATTACAGTCTCCTGCTAAGAATGTTATTTCAGCATTACAATCAGGTGGACACACACTTTCAGGTATCATTAAAACGTTGTCTGAAAAATAAGTACGCGCACAAATAAACTATAATAAATAAAATTTTTAAAAACAATTAAAATGGCAGAATTAAAAGATTTCGCAGAGCAGTTAGTTAACTTGACAGTAAAAGAAGTTAATGAATTAGCTACTATCCTTAAAGATGAGTATGGTATTGAGCCAGCAGCAGCAGCAGCAGCAGTAGCAGGACCAGCAACAGGAGGAGAAGAAGCAGCAGAAGAGCAAACTGAATTTAACGTTATTCTAACGGCAGCAGGAGGTTCTAAACTTGCAGTTGTAAAATTAGTTAAAGAATTAACTGGTTTAGGTTTGAAAGAAGCTAAAGGTATCGTAGATAGTGCACCAGCAGCAGTAAAAGAAGGTGTAACTAAAGATGAGGCGGCAGCGCTTAAAGCAGCACTAGAAGAAGCTGGAGCTGAAGTAGAGCTTAAGTAAGCTTTTAAACCCGATGAAGCTTATGGCGGATCGGGATAACAAATTTAGGTTTAGGTACTAAAAACACATGTTTTTAGACCTAAACCATTTTGTGTATATATTCGTTTTTTATTATAATTCAGATTTTAATTAAAAAAATATTCTCTTTTGGCAACGAAAAACACAACTGAAAGAATCAACTTCGCAACTTCGCAAATGATAAAAGAGTATCCAGATTTTTTGGATATTCAGGTAAAATCTTTTCAAGATTTTTTCCAACTTCAAACTAAAGCAGAAGAAAGAGGAGAAGAAGGTTTGTACAAAACCTTCATGGATAACTTTCCTATTACTGATACAAGAAATCATTTTGTATTAGAATTTCTAGATTACTTTGTAGACCCACCAAGATATTCTATTCAAGAATGTATTGAAAGAGGTTTAACACACAGTGTGCCTTTAAAGGCACGTTTAAAATTATACTGTACCGATCCAGAACACGAGGATTTCGAGACGATTGTTCAAGATGTGTATCTTGGAACAATACCGTATATGACAAATTCTGGTGCGTTTGTAATCAATGGTGCAGAGCGCGTGGTAGTTTCCCAATTACACAGGTCTCCTGGTGTATTTTTTGGGCAATCGTTCCATGCAAACGGTACAAAATTATATTCAGCAAGAGTAATTCCTTTCAAAGGTTCTTGGATAGAATTTGCTACCGATATCAATCAAGTAATGTATGCTTATATTGATAGAAAGAAAAAATTACCAGTAACAACGTTGTTCAGAGCCATCGGTTTTGAAAGAGATAAGGATATTTTAGAGATTTTTGATCTTGCGGAAGAAGTGAAAGTTTCGAAAGCTGGTTTAAAGAAGGTATTAGGGCGCAAGTTAGCTGCAAGAGTTTTAAAGACTTGGCACGAAGACTTTGTGGATGAAGATACTGGGGAAGTGGTTTCTATCGAAAGAAATGAAATTATTTTTGATCGGGATACGATTTTAGAAAAAGAACACATAGATGAAATAATTGAAGCGGGTGCTAAAACTGTTTTACTTCACAAAGAAGATAACGATACAGCAGATTACGCTATTATTCATAATACTTTACAAAAGGATCCTACGAATTCTGAGAAAGAAGCAGTAGAGCATATTTACAGACAATTACGTAATGCAGAACCGCCAGATGAGGAGACTGCAAGAGGAATTATCGATAAGTTATTCTTTTCAGAGCAAAGGTATAATTTAGGAGAAGTTGGTCGTTTTAGAATGAACACCAAGCTTCAATTAAATGAGCCAATTGATCAAAAAGTATTGACAAAATTAGATATTATTACGATTATTAAATATTTAATCGAATTGATCAACTCTAAAGCGGAAGTTGATGATATTGATCATTTATCTAATAGACGTGTAAGAACTGTTGGAGAGCAATTAGCAGGACAATTTGGTGTTGGTTTAGCGCGTATGGCGAGAACAATTCGTGAGCGTATGAATGTGCGTGACAACGAAGTGTTTACACCAATCGATTTGATCAACGCAAAAACTTTATCTTCAGGAATTAACTAGTTTTTTGGTACCAATCAACTGTCTCAGTTTATG
>DPRC01000115.1:2016-3240 GCA_003537695.1 Polaribacter sp. | reverse complement strand
TGGCTTAAAATAAGGCACGTATTTACCACGCAAATCTACGGCGCCGCCCTCAAAGAAATTAAAACCCCAAAACCAAAACCAATAAAGTTTAATAAGAAATATAGCCGCAGCTTTGTAGCTTGTTTTATGTGATTGTCTATGCTTGATTTTAAAGGTCGATTGATTTTATCAACTTTTACATCATAAAAATTATTAATAATATACCCCCCAGCAATTACAAATACGGTCGCCAAGACCACAAATAATAAATGGCTGTCAAAAAGAATTTTTGTTAAAGATTTGGTTGGAGAAAAAACAAAAATGGCCACTAAATATTGGGCGGCTATTAATACTAAAATATTATACCCTCTTACGGCAGAAAATAAACTAAGAAATTTGAGTAGTAGCTGTTTTGCTTTTGAAGTACCCATAAAGTCCTTTAAAATCTATAAACCAATTCTAGCTTATATTCTTTTAAACTTTTTTGAGCTTTTGCAAAATCTTCTGTAAATCCTAAAATATAACCACCACCACCAGAACCACATAATTTTAAATAGTAATCATTGGTAGAAATTCCTTGTTCCCAAACCTTGTGAAAGGCGGGAGGAATCATAGGTTTGAAATTCGTCAGTACAATTTTAGAAAGTGCTTTTACATTGCCAAATAAAGATTTTACATTGCCTTGTAAAAAATCATCAATACAAGCGTCTGTGGTCGTAGAAAACTCTTCACTAATCATTTTTCTAAAACCTTCGTGCTTCATTTTATTCATAAAAAGGCTAACCATTGGTTCTGTTTCCCCAATCTGCTCAGAATCCAATAAGAAAACGGCACCTTTCCCTTCTTTTTGTGAAGGAATCCCTGCAGGCTCTATACTGTCTTTAGAATTGATTAAAATTGGCAAACTTAAATAACTATTTAAGGGATCTAGTCCAGAACTCTTGCCATGGAAAAAAGACTCCATTAATCCAAAAATTGTTTTTAAATTAAGTAACTTGTCTCTGGTTAAATTTTCTAAAACAGTAATCTTATCCTCAGCATACTTGTCGTAAATAGCAGCAACTAATGCCCCTGAACTACCAACACCATATCCTTGAGGAATTGAAGAATCAAAATACATTCCATTTTGAATGTCTTTTTTTAAAGCGACAAGATTGAAAGCAACTAAGTCCGTTTGTAATGCGAATAAATACGCATAAAACCGATCTAAATTAAGATTGGACTCCAAAGAATTTCCCGAAAGAT
>DPRC01000115.1:1034-1593 GCA_003537695.1 Polaribacter sp. | reverse complement strand
ATTTTAGCGTAAAACAAAGGTCCTTTCATAATTTTTCTGATAGCGATACAAAAATACGCATTTAAATGTTAATGTATTCGAATCTTTTTCTCTTTCAAAAATAAGTATCGTCCCTGGAATTTTGCAGATCTTCTACTCATCCTTTTTTTGCACCAAAGCCCACTGCATCTAATATGTATTGTTTTTTCTGACAGTAGTTCGCCAACTCGCTTTCAATAAATCGGTTGACCTTTTCTTTTTCACTGAACGGATATAAAACATGCACATTGGCACCCGCATCTAAAGTAAAGCAGATGTTGCTATTTTCTGCTGCTCTAAATTCCCAAATTTTATGAATAATCTCTAAAGTATTTGGTTTCATAAGAATAAAATATGGTGCGCTGGTTAACATCATAGCGTGCAGTGTTAACGCTTCACTTTCTACCAAACCGATAAATTCTTCCAAATGTCCATTTTGAAGAATTTCTGACATTTTAGACAAATTTTCATTGGCTTGTTTAAACCTGTTTTCTGCAAATGGATGCTTGTGCATTAAGTTGTGACCAAGGGTACTAGAAAC
>DPRC01000115.1:747-895 GCA_003537695.1 Polaribacter sp. | reverse complement strand
TTCAATACTTCTACTGGCGCTTCCTGACCCTAAACGTGCTAAAAAAGAAGCTTTTTTAATAATAAACGCTTCGGTTAAGTGCGGATTTAATGACTGTTCTAAACGCATCAAGCACATAGCAATGGCACTTAAACCACTTGCAGAAGAT
>DPRC01000115.1:0-725 GCA_003537695.1 Polaribacter sp. | reverse complement strand
GTTGTGACCAAGGGTACTAGAAACTTGTTTCTCTCCTTTATCTACCAATAAAATTGCATCTTGATAATTTTGAAATACTGGATGTACTTTGTATGGAAATTGGACTCCAAATAAATCTGAGCTTCCTGCTATTTTGGGATGTTTCCCCCAAACAACTAAGGGTCCTTCAATACTTCTACTGGCGCTTCCAGAACCCAAGCGCGCAAGGAAAGAAGCTTTTTTAATAATATACACTTCGGTTAAGCGCGGATTTAATGCCTGTTCTAAACGCATCAAGCACATAGCAATGGCACTTAAACCACTTGCAGAAGATGCTATTCCACTTGAATGTGGAAAAGAATTCTCCGAATTAATCACCATCTTATAGTCTAAAATATAAGGGCAATATACCTCCACCCGTTTAAAAAACCCTGCAATTTTAGGTTTGAATTCCTCCTTCTCTTTTCCTTCAAAAAACAGATCAAAATCTGCACATGGTGCACTCTCTTGTATCGAAAAATCAATAGTAGTAATGGTATGACAATTATTTAAAGTAAAGCTAATAGATGCATTTTTAGGAAGCTGTGGATCACTTTTCCCCCAATATTTTACCAACGCAATATTACTTGGTGTTTGCCAAGTAAAACCTATTTCTTCTATTTTTTCTGAGCGTATTTTTGGAATAAATTCTGCTGTATTCAAAGTCTTAAATTTACTTCAAAGATAAAACTATTTCTATGAAATTT
>DPRC01000160.1:4264-4980 GCA_003537695.1 Polaribacter sp. | reverse complement strand
CTTGCAAGAGCGCTTGAATAGATGTACCCTCAAACTGGACCTTGACCGAGGTCCCCGACCAATGCAATTCTGCGGCTTTATTTTTAGGGGTTGCGATCCTACCAGAATATTGAATTTCTGGATGAGTGAAGTCTATAAATACTTCATTTTGTCCTACACAACCCATCAAACCGAATAGCAGCAAACCTAATAGTTTATAAATTTTTATCATATCTCGTTAAAGCACTAAAATACATAATTTTAATGTGTTGCTTCTCCAGCATTGCTTGGAATTCTAATATTTTCTACAAGATCTTGAACCGCTTGCGGTGGTGGTGGTGTGAATTTCATTATTACGATTGAAACTATAAAATTTAACAGCATCGCGACAGTACCAAATCCCTCTGGTGAAATACCAAACCACCATTCTGCTTTCGTCCCTCCACCAAACCAACCAAACTTAAATTTAGTCATGTAAAAAAGCATGGATAAAATTCCGATAATCATTCCTGAAATCGCACCTTCCTTATTCATTTTCTTATAAAATATTCCTAAAATAATCGCTGGGAAAAAAGAGGCGGCGGCCAAGCCAAAAGCAAGGGCAACCGTGGCGGCGACAAATCCAGGCGGATTAATTCCAAAATACCCCGCAACACAAACAGCTACCACTGCAGCCAAACGTGCCGCAATAAGTTCATTTTTATCCGAAATTTTCGGGTTTATTATTTTCTTTATTA
>DPRC01000160.1:0-3886 GCA_003537695.1 Polaribacter sp. | reverse complement strand
GATAGTGCTGCGGCCAATGCACCAGCGGCTACCAATGCAATTACCCAATCTGGTAGTTTTGCAATTTCTGGGTTTGCCAGCACCATAATATCGTTGTCTACAGTTAATTCATTTACTTGCTCATTTGCTACATACTGTATCAAACCATCATTGTTTTTATCTGTGAATGAAATAAGTCCTGTAGTCTCCCATTTTTTAAACCACTCAGGCATCGCTGAATAGGGTTGATTAGAAACCGTTTCAATCATATTTGTTCTTGCAAACACGGCTACAGCTGGCGCTGTAGTATATAAAATAACGATTAGTAACAAGGCTATTCCTGCAGATTTACGCGCATCTTTAACACGCTTTACTGTGAAAAACCGAACAATTACATGCGGCAATCCGGCAGTACCGACCATTAGTGCTAAAGTAATCGCAAACACATCCACCAATGATTTTGAACCTTCTGTATACTCTGAAAAGCCCAAAGCAGTGCTCAGTCCATCTAATTTATCAAGCAAATAAGTCCCTGAACCATCTGCTAATTGTGCTCCAAAACCTAACTGTGGTATAGGATTACCTGTCATCTGAATAGAAATAAATATTGCCGGTACCATAAACGCAAAAATCAACACACAATATTGCGCTACCTGCGTATACGTAATGCCTTTCATACCGCCTAAAACCGCATAAAATAGTACGATAATCATCCCGATAATGACACCTGTGTTTATATCTACTTCTAAAAAGCGTGAAAATACCAATCCAACGCCTCTCATTTGTCCTGCAACATAGGTAAAGGATACTATAAGTGCACAAATAACACCAACCAGACGTGCCGCATTCGAATAGTACCGATCTCCTATAAAATCAGGTACCGTAAATTTTCCAAATTTTCGCAAATAAGGTGCTAATAGTAAAGCAAGCAGCACATAACCTCCTGTCCACCCCATTAAGTATACTGCCCCATCATACCCTGAAAATGAAATAATCCCTGCCATAGATATAAATGACGCTGCAGACATCCAATCTGCGGCAGTTGCCATGCCGTTCGCCAAAGGGGAAACACCTCCTCCAGCCACATAAAATTCTTTTGTAGAGCCTGCTCTTGACCAAATAGCAATTCCGATATACAGTGTAAATGTAATTCCGACTAAAATGTATGTCCAGTTTTGAACACCAATACTTCCGAGTAGCAAACTATTCATCATAACCATATTTTTTATCAAGTTTATTCATTAAGTGTACATAGACAAATATTAAAATAACAAAAACGTACATAGCGCCCTGTTGTGCAAACCAAAAACCTAGTTTGAATCCGCCTAATTTAAATTCATTCAGTATGTCTTTAAATATAATTCCAGCACCAAAGGATACGATGAACCATATAAACATCAATATGAGAACATACCGTATGTTCTCTTTCCAATAAGACTTCGCCTTGTTTTTCATCATGCTATTTAAATTTTACTATTCGCTTAAAAAATGTTCTTGGCAATACATAATTAAATTATTCAATGGCACTGCGATTGCTACTTCAGTGTCCATGAAGGGTTTGCTTATAATTTCGATATTTATCAAAGCTTTTGCATATTCCTTTGACGAGATGCTCTTCTTTTTAAATGCAGTAATTAAAAAACTAGCGAGTTCAGAAAGATTTTTAGAAAGTGGTTTCAGGAGCGCTAGCTTTGGAGTATTGGATATTTTATTAAAATTACGATCATTCTCCGACCATATTTCTAGATACGCTAATACAGCACCGAGGTTGCTCTTAGTTCTATCCTTGCTTAAAAAAACAACTGCTTTTTTAAACCCAACGGCATCTTCTGCATCAACAACACAGGCATCTGCAAATAAAGTCAAAGGAGAGAAAGAACTGTATTCAGTGCCTCCTTTGTTTCTTGAATATACCTTTAACGGTTCACAAATATTAGAGAGTACTTTTAAAGAAGAGATCTCTTTATAATCACTCATATTTCTCAAAAGAAGATCTCGATTTTTGATATGCGTGATTCCTAATGCTTCGAGTCTGGCACTAACTGCTCTTAAACGAAGTTTCATGTTTTCAACATCATTCACTTCTTTTGGCGACCAAAAGCGCTCTGCTATTGCGGCTGTTCTTGGCCAAATACGAGAATCTATAGTCTGTGGCGTTACCAATTCACTCCACATGGTCGCTTCACCTCCTAAAATTAGAGCGCGCTCCTCTTTGGTTAGTTTTGAATTTCCTATCGGGTCTGTAGCATAATGATGTGCAACAGGCAACATTCGATCAATATAATATCCATTAGAAAGCACTGTTTGGTATCCCGCTTTCGCAGCGGCAATAAGGGTTCCTCCTTCTAACATACCTTCTTGAGGGCCTCTCCAAGAATGAATGACAGCTGTTGTTGGCATGTTAGGCGTCATTATTTCATCCCAACCCATTAGCTTTTTACCTAAATTATTTAGTATTTTTTCAAGCCGAATATTAAAATACGTTTGTAAATCATGATTGCTTTTTAGATTATTGGCTATTTTAAATGCTTGGATCTCTTTACTTTCATCCCAATGCTTGCCCTCATTTTCGTCTCCACCAATGTGAAAGTAAACATCCGGGAATAACGGAGTAATTTCCGTAAATAAAGTATTTAAAAACTCGTATGTCCCGTCTTTTATTGGATTTAATGTGGGATTAAAAACACCGGCAAAGCGCTCTATTGAATGGTTGTAACCCTCTTTACTCCCCAACTCTGGATACGCCGCAAGTAAGGCTGATGCATGCCCAGGAACGTCAAATTCTGGAACGACGCGGATGCCTAGATTCGCTGCATAAGCAACTACTTCTTTTAGCTGTTCGTGTGTGTAAAATTGACCGTCTGATGCCAATTTCTGCAACTTAGGGTATACTTTTGATGCCACTCGAAAGCCTTGATCATCTGTTAAATGCCAATGAAACACATTCAGTTTCACAGATGCCATCGCATCTAAATTTCTTTTGATTACTGCCAAAGGTTGAAAATGACGGGCGACATCGATCATCAATCCTCGCCAAACAAATCGGGGTGCATCTTTAATAACAACCCCTGGGAAAAAATAATTCAACTCATTCTTTTGAACTAATTGCAGGAGTGTTTCCAGGCCGTGCATGGCACCAACATCTGTGATTGCTTTTATCTGTACTCCTTTTTCATCGATGTATAAAAAATAGGATTCATCCTCATTAACTGTTAAATTAGAAACGGTGTCAAAAGAAATTTGGATGCTTCCTTTCTTTCCTAAAACGGGCAATCCTTCTTTTATAAAGACACCGCTTCTGTCCGCTAAACGTCTTAAAAAAGTAACTGCTTTTCCATATACTCTGCCCGTGTCTTCTGCATTAATGGAAAGCGTAAGATCCTCATGAATCAGAAATTTTTCGCTATTTTCATTGATTTCTTTTGGCCATGGCATCAGACTGTATTTCAGTGATAACTCATTTTGAGCACCTGCTAAAAACGTAATACAGCAACATAGAAACAGTACATATTTTTTCATATTTAAAAATGGTATCGTTTAAAAGCTTCAATCGCCGCATAATCTGCCAAACCTAAATCATTGTATTTTTTTGCTGTCAACCTGTTTCTGTCTTCTACGCGCACCCAAAACTCCCTTGAGTCATCTCCTTGAAACATTACACCATCTTTCTGTGTTTGGTGATAAAATATAGCATGCCGCTTTTTAAGCACTTGGTCAGGACTCATTGGTACTGCCATTTCTATATCATAAGACTCCCACTCATGCCAAGCTCCGCGATATAACCAAACCCAACAGTCTTTCATGTATTTTTTATGTTTTACTTTTTTCAAGGCTGCGAAGAGGCTATCTAAACAAACTTTGTGCGTACCATGTGGATCTGCAAGATCTCCTGCAGCATATATTTGGT
>DPRC01000139.1:8796-11677 GCA_003537695.1 Polaribacter sp. | reverse complement strand
TAAGCCTACATCGGCATAATCTAATAGTTCTTTAATCAGCAATCTGTATTTGTTTTTGGAAGCAGAAACATTGGTGTCAAAAGTAGTATAGTCTCCAATAGAGCAAAAGAAAATAGTATGAATGTCTGCGGTCTTTTTAGCATGCAATATCCGCTGAAAAGTATCAAAAGGATCTTTTTTAATCTTTAAAATAACCGTTAAACGATACCAAACATCTAAGAGTCTTAATTTTAATAAATCATTTATAAAGCCTCCCAGGGTTCTAATAAAATTCTTGTGCTTATAGGCAAATGCATTGTCAATATCGATGGTAGATATATATTCAAAAGACCTCGTCTTATATTTAAAATCCGGGAACTTTTCTTTCAAATGCTGTAAGAGCTTATATGCCCAAATATCAATTACAGGCTTTTCTAAAAACCCGTTTTTATATGCCAAACTTTCAGAAGCAGTATAGCGTCCGTGTATATCTTTTACATGCGGTAAGTACTCTTCATACCGAGAGATCAAATAAAAACTTGCTGCAAAAATATCATAGGGAATCGCTGCTTGACTTCCTGTTGAAAAAAAACAAGGAACACCCTCCCATTTTTGAATATTTATATCCAAATCATTTACACCCTGTTCAAATAATAAGTCGTTACTTTTTATAAAAAACTCTTTCCCTAAAGGAGTTTTTGTATAGCTAAATTTTGGACCATTATGCGCCACAAATTCAGCAACTTCTGATGTAAAACCAACGGGGATTAACAGCGTTCTTGTGAGTATATGCTTAAATATATAGCGTATTCTCGGGGTTATTTTATGTGTATAAACTAAGATCATGCTTTCAGTATTCAATGTTCAATATTTACGCTGTAGTAAACAAAATATTTGAAGTAATTTTTTTTTAATAATTACAACTGCACACAATGGCGATTAAAGCAATCCTTCATCTGCAAAGCTAAAATAAGCTTTTTCCGTAATAATTAAATGATCTAAAAGTTTAATGTCTAAAGTAATTCCTGCCGCTTTAATTTTTGAAGTCAGTTGTTTGTCTGCAGTACTGGGCTGTAATTTACCTGAAGGATGGTTGTGACAAACAATAATACCCACCGCAGCCACTTCTAAAGCTCTTTTAAAAACCAGTCGAACATCAACCAAAGTTCCGGTTAAGCCGCCTTTACTAATTTGTACCTTCGCAACTATTTTGTTAGAATTATTAAGATATAATACCCAAAACTCTTCATGCTCTAAAGAACCAATAATAACCTGCATTGTATGCGCTGCATCCCTGCTACTTGTAATTTTTGGTCTTTCTAAAGTACTTTCCAACTGCTTTCTTTTTCCCAGTTCTAAAGCGGTAATAATACTAATTGCCTTTGCCAATCCAATTCCTTTAAACTCTGTAAGTTTTTCTACCGATAATTTAGCAAGGGCATTTAAATTACCATGTACTGTTTTTAACATTCTTTTAGACAAAGCAACCGCACTTTCCTCGCGATTTCCAGAACCAATTAAAATAGCAATTAGTTCGGCATCTGAAAGTGCACTTCTTCCTTTACTTACTAATTTTTCTCTAGGTCGGTCATCTAAAGCCCAGGACTTGATTGTTAACTTTTCCATACCTCTTTTTTATAAATGTACAAAACAGTATGCAGGTATCACCCTGCTTCAGTTGGCAAAAAGCCAAAAAATAAAGGAAAAATCAATTTTTAAAAATTAGTTTACAGACTTTCGTATCTTCGCAACTTATATTCTATCTATTTTTACACATGAAGATTATTATAGCAGGTGCTGGAGATGTTGGGTTTCATTTAGCAAAACTACTTTCGTACGAATCTCAAGATACTTACATTATAGATTTTGATGGCGAAAAGTTAAATTACCTCAATAGCCATTTAGATGTAATTACTAAAAAAGGAGATGCCACTTCCATAAAACTATTGAAAGAAATTGGAATTGATTCTGCCGATTTATTAATTGCGGTTACGGAGAGTCAAAATACCAACTTCACTATTTCTGCAATTGGCAAAGCCTTAGGGGCAAAAAAAACCATTGCTAGAATCGACAATCCTGAGTTTTTAAATGACTGCGAAGTAGACTTTAAACAATTTGGCTTAGATTTCATGATTTCCCCACAAGAATTGGCTGCTAATGAAATAAAGATGCTATTAAATCAATCCTCTTTTAATGACACCGTAGAATTTGAAAAAGGCTTGTTTAATGTAATGGGTACCTCACTCAGCTACAAATCTCCATTAGTAGATTTAACAGTAAAAGAGGCAAAACTAAAATTTAGTGCAATTGATTTTATTACTATTGCCATTAAAAGAGAAAATATTTCCCAAACAATTATTCCAAGAGGAGACACCACCTATCAGGTAAACGATCAAGTTTATTTTTCTGTTCCTAGTTATAATATGAAAGATTTGTATCCCATTATTGGAAAGAAGAAATTCGATATAAAAAATGTAATTATTCTGGGGGGAAGTAGTATTGGACAAAAAACAGCAAGAAACTTATGTCAGGAAGGATTTAAAATTAAGCTCATAGAGAAAGACAAAGAAAAAGCCGAAAATCTTGCGGAAGAACTAGACAGCGTTTTGGTAATTAACGGGGACGGTACAGATTTAGAGTTATTAGAAGAGGAAAACATTAGGGATACAGATGCATTTATTGCGGTCACAAATAATTCTGAAACCAATATTATGTCCTGCTTAGTGGCAAAGTCTAAGGGAGTCAAAAAAACAATTGCTTTGGTAGAAAATATGGATTATATTGATATTTCTCAAACCATTGGAATTGAATCTTTGATCAATAAGAAACTGATTGCCGCAAGTAACATTTTAAGACACATTAGAAAAGGAGAAATTTTAGCACTCGCAAACTTACATAATAT
>DPRC01000139.1:7982-8369 GCA_003537695.1 Polaribacter sp. | reverse complement strand
TTTGGAGGTATTATTAGAGACGGAAAACCGTACATGTCCTTTGGTGAAATGCAGATACAAAGTGGCGACAAAGTAATTGTGTTTTGTTTGCCAGAAGCCATCAACACGGTAGAAAGTTTATTTAGATAACATGGGATCTCTAAACATAAAAATAATTTATCGTTTCTTAGGAATTACTGCTATTTTAAACGGGATGTTTATGTTTTTAGCAGTTCCTTTTAGCATATATCACAATGAACCAGAAAAATGGGGAATTTTAAATGCAGGTATTATTACTATTGCTATTGGTATTTTGCTTTATTTTTTAAACAAACCAACCACCACCAACATTCAAAAAAAAGAAGGGTATCTTATTGTTACCTTGGGATGGCTGACACTATCATTTAC
>DPRC01000139.1:0-7582 GCA_003537695.1 Polaribacter sp. | reverse complement strand
GGGTATTCTACCACGGGTTCCTCCATCTTAACTGATATTGAAAGTATGCCAAAAGGGATTCTATTCTGGCGGAGTGCTACGCATTGGATTGGTGGAATGGGAATTATTGTCCTTACCATTGCTATATTACCTCTTTTAGGAATTGGAGGGATGCAGCTTTTTATGGCAGAGGCGCCTGGCCCTTCTACCGATAAATTACACCCAAGAATTACGGATACCGCAAAGAGATTGTACTTGATCTATGTTATTTTAACTTTAGTAGAATTTCTATTATTAAAATTTGCAGGAATGACATGGTTTGACGCTATAAACCATGCAATGGCTACTATGAGTACTGGAGGTTTTTCTACAAAATCAGATAGTATTGCACATTACAATAGCAACCCTTTAATTCAGTATATCATTATCTTTTTTATGTTCGTAGCCGGTACTAATTTTGTACTCACTTACTTTGCTTTAAAAGGAAAGGTTCAAAAGGTTTTTAAAAGCGAGGAGTTTCGCTATTATTTATTTGGAATTTTGGGAATCTCTTTCATAGTAGCGCTCTTAATCCTCTTTTTTCAAGACCCAAATTTAAAAAGTGCATTGGCCCATCCAAAAGTATTTGGAGAAACAGAAAGTGCTATTAGGCATGCCTTATTTATGGTTACCTCTATCATTACCACTACCGGGTTTGTCTCTGCAGATTTTACCATGTGGAGTTTCTTTGCTACAGGTATTTTCTTTGCCTTATTTTTTACAGGAGGTTCTGCTGGCTCTACAAGTGGTGGTGTCAAAGTAATGCGTCATATTATCATGTTAAAAAATAGTTTTTTAGAATTTAAGAAAACCCTGCACCCAAATGCCATTATTCCTGTTAGGTATGACGGCAAAACCGTACATAAAACAATTGTTTTTAATATTCTTTCCTTCTTTATTATTTACATGTTAATTTTCATTATTTCCTCGGTAATATTAACCTTATTTGGTTTAGACTTCCTTTCAGCGCTTGGCGCTTCTGCTTCCTCTTTAGGAAATATCGGACCCGCAATTGGATCTGTAAGTCCTGTAGATAATTTTGCACATTTATCTAATGCGGCAAAATGGTTTTGCTCTTTTTTAATGTTAATTGGAAGACTTGAGCTATTTACTGTGCTTATTTTATTCACGCCCTTCTTTTGGCGCAAAAACTAAAAGGATTCAAACTATTTATTTTAATTAACTACTTCGCATCCCGCTTCTATTTTAATTTTTTTTGGAGTTTACTGGTCCCAGAAAACATCTGATTAGGAACATAGTACTTTTTTTTACTTGTATTCTTTTGCATTGATCTCGCAACAGCTGCTTTTCTGCGCCTAGTTCTAGACCTCTTGGTTGTCGCCAATAAAAGAAAACGCAGAGCTATTTTTAGATTGGTTTGAGTTCCTAAACTGTTATTAAATGACCTATTTGGAAAATGAGAAGATGCTCGAAAAAGTCTCTGAGATATTTAACCTATGCATAAGTACGGTCTTTTATCCACGCTACGTGCCGAGCTCTATAAAAAAACAAGAAATCAATTGAAAGGCAATTATATTGAACTTCCATACACAGCAAGAAACCAATTCAACTGACCGATATAGAGACCTAAAGCATGGTTTTTAGCGCTTCAAAATCCAATCCGCCGTAATCGCCGGAACTCATCAATACAAGGGCAGTATTCTCTAAATTCTGACGGAATAAAAAGTCCTGAAATTCTTGTGGATTTGTGTAAATGATTAAATCCTCTCGTTCAAATGCTGCTGCAATTTGGACAGCTGTTACTGCTTCTAATTGCTTTAATTTTACTGCCTCCGGTGCATAAAAAACCACTGCGATGTCTGCAGCGTTTAATGCACCCTTGTACTCCGCTAAAAATGCTGCATTTAAACTAGAATAGGTATGCAACTCTAAACATGCCATAACCGTTCTCCCTGTATATTGTTTTTTAACAGCGTCTGTGGTTGCCAAGACTTTACTTGGACTGTGTGCAAAATCCTTAAAAATTACGGTCGTATTATTTTCTGTAATCTTTTCCATACGCTTGCTCGCTCCCTTAAAGTTTGCAATCGCCTCATAAAAATCATCCTCATCTACGCCCATATGTTGACAAATCCATTTTGCCCCTGCCAAATTTTCTAGATTGTGATTTCCAAAAATTTCTAAAGGCAAGTCTCCTTCTTTCGTTTCTAAATAAGTGATTCCGTTTTCTATAAAATGACTTGGAATTTGGTACGGATACTTTTTAATCTGATTTGCCGAAGATTCGACAACTTCTTTTACAATAGCATCTCCCTCATTATACACCATACTTCCACCTGGAATCATAGAATCTGTAAAAATTCTAAATTGATCTATATAGTTTTCAAAAGTTGGAAACACATTGATATGATCCCAAGCGATGCCGCTTAATAGTGCGATATTCGGTTTGTATAAATGAAACTTCGGTCTCCTATCTATTGGAGAACTTAGATACTCATCACCTTCTAACACAATAAAATCATTTTCTTTTGTCAAATGCACCATGGTTTCAAAACCCTCCAATTGAGCACCTACCATATAATCCACTTCTTTGTCATGATAGCTTAAAACGTGCAAAATCATTGAAGTTATGGTTGTTTTACCATGAGAACCGCCAATTACCACACGCGTCTTATCTTTTGACTGCTCATATAAAAACTCAGGATATGAATAGATTTTAAGCCCTAAGGCCTGGGCTTTCAACAACTCTATATTGTCTTTTTTTGCATGCATTCCCAAAATTATTACATCTAAATTAGATGTTATTTTCTCAGGAAACCAACCAAATTCAGCAGGTAACAATCCGTACTTTTCCAATCTTGCTTTGGAAGGATTGTGAATGGCATCATCACTTCCCGCGATTTGATATCCCTTTTGATGTAATGCAATTGCAAGGTTGTGCATCGCACTTCCACCGATGGCAATAAAATGAATGTTCATGTGACAAAATTTTAGAGACGCAAAAATACAAAAGCTTTGCTCAAAATAAAGAATCTATGCACCTAAGATGCACTATTAAAAAAAAGGAATCAAAAGCACCATTTGGCTGCTGCACTATTCAGTGCTCTTCAACACCACTCTTGTCGGTGTATCTTTTCCATTGATAATACTTTCTGTACCAATTGCAACCGCTTGTATTGTTTGCGTAATCACCGTCATATTTAAGGTTTCTGGGGCATCCGACACTTGGTGGTAATCGAGATCTACATCAATTGGTGTTGTGGAAAAAGTGTGCGAGGGAACTCCCAATCTTGCCAATGACGCATTGTCGGATCTGAAAAATAAATTGAATTTTTTATAGGGATCTGGAAATAACTGATATCCTGTTCCTTTTAAGTTTTTCTGAATAATCCTTCCAAAATCAGAGCGTTCAAAACCTGTTAACCATGCCGTATTTGCCCCAAAACCAGGTGTTTTCCCGATCATTTCTAAATTAATCCCTGCAACAAATTTTGAAGCTTCGATTCCTTTTCCAAAATATGAAGAACCAATTAAACCCATTTCTTCAGCCGTAAAAGCTGCAAAAACAATGGTTCTTTCATTCCCAACTTTCATAAAATACGATGCCAATGCCAGTACCCCTGCAACCCCAGAAGCATCGTCATTTGCACCATTATAAATGCGATCTCCAACCCCTTCCTTCTCCATCCCTAAATGATCATAATGGGCGGAAATAATTACATATTCCTCTTTTTTACTTTTCCCTTCTAACACTCCTAAAATATTTGCACTGGTAATTTCTTTTTGACCTCCTCTTGGTTTAAAACTAAAGGTTTGTCGGTACGTTTCCAGTCCTTCAAAAGTGGTTAAACCAATTCTTTTAAATTCACTTTCTATGTATTTAGCTGCCTTTTCGATCCCCTCCGTGCCAGACTTCCTGCCTTCCATCTCATCAGAAGCCAATGTATAGAGATGCCTTCTAACGGTTGTAGAGTCAATAAAAAAAGTACTTTCTAGTGTTTGTGTTTTTTTAGTTTCTAAATTTACACGCGGTATTTGTTTCTGACCTGTACAAGAAAATATTGCTGTGAATGCTACTAAAATGGAAACTATTTTTTTCATTATTTTTCGATTTTTAAAAGCTTGAATATAGCTAATTTTATTTCGTATTTTTGCATAAAATTTTACAAATGATTTTATCTGAAATTCCAAATATAAAACACACCAACGAGAATAACTTTTTTCTTTTAGCCGGGCCTTGTGCTATTGAAAGTGAAGAAATGGCAATGAGAATTGCTGAGAAAGTAGTTGGCATTACAGACAAATTAAAAATACCATATATTTTTAAAGGGAGTTTTAAAAAAGCGAACAGAAGTAGAATAGATAGTTTTACTGGAATTGGAGACGAAAAAGCATTGAAAATTTTACGCAAAGTTTCAGAAACTTTTAATGTACCTACGGTTACGGACATTCACGAAGTTTCGGATGCTATGAAGGCAGCAGAATATGTAGATGTATTACAAATCCCAGCCTTCTTAGTGCGCCAGACAGATTTGGTAGTTGCCGCCGCTAAGACAGGAAAAGTTGTCAACTTGAAAAAAGGGCAATTTATGAGTCCTGATGCAATGAAACATGCCGTACAAAAAGTAAAAGATGCAGGGTCTCAAAAAGCATGGATTACCGATAGAGGCACGATGTTTGGATACCAAGATATGATCGTTGACTTTAGAGGGATTCCAGAAATGCGGGCATTTGCACCTACTATTTTAGATGTCACTCATTCTTTACAACAACCAAATCAAACTGCCGGAGTTACCGGTGGAAGACCAGAAATGATCGAAACGATTGCGAGAGCAGGAATCGTAAATAATGTAGATGGTTTGTTTATTGAAACTCATTTTGACCCTTCAAATGCAAAAAGTGACGGTGCAAACATGTTGCATTTAGACAATCTCGAAGCACTTTTAACCAATTTAGTAGCAATTAGAAAGACTATTAATAATTTTTAAAAATAAGTACCCTATTGAAAATGAGCGCCTTCGAAATAAATATCAAAGGCGCTCATTTTTTTTTATAAATTCAAATAAAAGAACGAAGTGCCGCAAACTTAGCGCACTACTTTCGAAATTTTTATCTTTTACAATTTCACAAAAGCACTTCTCATTTTGTATCTTTACAATATAGATTCCCTATTTATGGTAAGAAAAACAGTTTTGCATGACAATTTTGAAGTTAATTTTACTTTACAAGGATTTACAAGTATTCTTATTGGAGGATATTTCTTTGCACTCGGGTATCTATATAAGTACATCTTAGAAAGTTTTTTAATTGACGGGCATCCCTTAGGGTTTTTATCACCGGAAATTATAGAGATTGTTTTTATATCCTTGGCAATTACTTTTGTCTCGCTTTCTTCATTCTCTTTATTTTTTAGTGGATTAAGGACGGCAAGAAGCTTTCAGCAGCGTTTTTGGAATTCAAAAACAATGCGCTTCTCTTTGAAGTTTATAATCGCGCTGGTTTTTGTATTTCTGCTATTAACGAATCTCATGAAGTATGGTTTTATAGATTTGCTAATGCCTGCTTTCTTAATAATATACGCCTTTTTCTTATTTTTTACTAGAAATAAGGAACGTAAAAACATACTTTTTTTAAGTATTTTATCGCTGCTGTTAGGGATTTTGTGTTTTATAATTCCTAGCTATTGGAATACTACATTTACTATTTTAGCCATAGCCCATGTAACTTATGGTGTTGTTGTTAGATGATCTCTAAATGACAAAAAAAGTCCTTTTCATAGGAAATAGGAATTAAAACTTTCTTCTAATTTCTCTGACCATTTCCTCAAGGCCATTTAATTGCAACTCATAGACCAGTCCCATTTGCTTTCCTAATTTCCCTGCAGGAAAACCCTTTGTCCGATACCAAACAATATAATGCTCGGGCAAATCGATTAAAAAAGTTCCTTTATACTTCCCAAAAGGCATCTGCATTTTCGCCAGGTCTATTAAAAATTGTCTGTCGTCTGTCATTTATTCTGTACCATCAATATATGCTTGTAAATACGCAAAACGCGGCGTTAGTTTTCCGTTTGCTGTCATTCTTGCGCGTTGCAAAACGCCATCTTTGTCATTATTGAAAAAAGCAGGGATTACATTTTCCAAAAACAAAGCTCCAAACCCTTCGCTTGCATCCATTGGCAGCTCGCAAGGCAGATTGTCTACGGCCATTACTACAATGGCATTTTCATCTTTATAAGCTACTTCAGATTCTGAATTTGGATCATACCCATAAATTGGATCTGCAATTGTTGAGGCTCGCAATGTAGAGGCCACTGGCCCATCTACGTCACAAGAGATGTCCGCTACAAATTTTATTTTAAAATGTTCTGATTTCGCATCTTCTCGTGTAAAAAGATAAGGTGCTCCATTTCCATAAAAATGACCCGCAATAAAGAAATCTGTTACCTTTGCAAAGCGAAAAAAGTCAGAAGTATAGGCTTCCGGATTCGAATAGAAATGCTTATTTGTCGTGTTCTTATCTTCTATATGCTTGTTGTAATCTAAAACATCTACCAAACAATATACGGGCTCTTCAAAGGAATGCTGGAGATAGTCTTGCACCGACACTTGTTTGATATGCAGGGCATCTAGCATCTCCTTTGCTCCATAGGCTACTTTTCCGTTTCCCGTTAATAAAATTTTATAGTTCGGAAGGTCTATTGCCTTTAAAGCTTTAATTAACTCTTGCTGTCCCGCCAGAGTCTCGGCTTTGGGCAAGGTAAAAGTGGTGTTTTTAAGTCCGATAGCTCTAAAACCATTGTATGCACCTACAATACCTGCATAGCGTCCAAAACCTATCAAACGATTGCCGTTTTCTTTGGTAATGGTTTCGTGGTCATACAATTCAATATTTTTGTCAAGAATTGCGCGCATCAATGCACGGTTATAGGGTTGTTTTTTAACCGTGTGACTAAAGAAAAAATATTTTTTATTAGGAATCAGTGCCGCTATTGGTACTTCTTTCACACCAAATAAAACATCGCAAGTCGCCATGTCTTTAGTTACTTCAAAACCAGCTTCTTTATATTGCTGGTCCGAAAATACGCGAATGTCTGAACTTTCTACAAGCAGTGTTGCAGTATCAAATTTGTTTTTGAATTCTTTTAATTTACCAGGGGAAAAAACGACTCTTCTATCTGGGGGGGTTTTACGTTCTTTTATAATTCCAAACTTCATGATCTTTGCGGTTATAGGTTCCTAAAATTAATGTGGGATAGGGGTACAAATATTTGTTCGAAGATATTGGAATTAATACGGATAACCAACTGTATTTTTTATACTTTTGCAGTCCATATTTCAAAATACTCGAAATATTTCATTGACATTTTGGGGACGACTGGTTTTGACAGCAAGGACAGTAGATTGGTAAGCATATCGAGTTATGAAATAACACTCGTAAAACCTAATTTCAACTTTTTAAACGGCGAAGATAACTACGCTTTAGCTGCATAATCCGAATTATAGTAGGATTGGCCTCGGCACACTAGGTGTGCAAGCTTTATGTCCACGAACAGCCTTGATTTACGGCGTTTCACTTTTGGATATCGTAAAAGTAAATATAG
>DPRC01000078.1 GCA_003537695.1 Polaribacter sp. | reverse complement strand
ATATAAAGCAGTATCTTTATGTTTTTAGCTATTATACATGAAAAAACTTCTATATTTTACCTTTCTCATTTTATTATTTATTGGTTGTCAAAAGACTAAGTCGCAACAAGACGCAGTAGTTTTTAAAAAATACTCGGAGTCTAGTGCGATACAAAAACAACAAGATCACGAGAATAAGAGGATGCAGTTTAAATTGTTCCAATCTAAGTATTTAGATATGAATACCGTTTTCAAACCTTTTGAAAATGATTTGGAGTACTTTTTAGAGGAGCATTATACAGCATTAAAACCATTGATCTTAGAGCAGGACATTCCTACACTCCAGAAGCATATAAAGACGGGCAGGCTTTCTTACGAGAAATTGACCTTATTTTATTTATATAGAATTCAGAAATTTGAAAGTGACTCCTCAAAGTCTTTAAATAGTATTATTAGTCTGAATCCAAATGTTTTAAAAGAAGCTAGAGCACGCGATAAAAATAAAAAAGAGAATACTGAGTATGCTATATATGGAATGCCGATTTTATTGAAAGACAACATCAATACCAAAGACATGCCAACAACTGCAGGCGCAATTGCGCTGGCTGAAAACAAAAATACAGCAGACGCTTTTATTGTAGAAAAATTGCGTGAAAAAGGCGCTCTTATTTTAGGGAAAGTAAATTTAAGTGAATGGGCGTATTTCTTCTGTTCAGGATGCCCTTTAGGTTATTCTGCTATCGGAGGACAAACTCTTAATCCCTATGGAAGAGGTATTTTTGAGACTGGTGGGAGTTCTGCTGGAAGTGCGGTCACCATTGCTGCAAATTTTGCAGTAGCTGCCGTAGGAACAGAAACGTCAGGATCGATCACATCTCCAGCAAGCTTGAATTCTGTAGTGGGATTAAAACCAACAATTGGTGTTTTAGGTCGGACAGGGATTGTACCTATTTCATCTACGTTAGATACCCCAGGTCCCATGACAAAGAACATTATAGACAATGCCATTTGTATGAATGCAATGCGGGGTTTTGATCAAACTGATGCAGCTTCTAAAGAATTGGCTGTAGATTACTTTAAAAACGGATTTAAACAAAAGCTAAAAGGACGAAGGTTGGGAGTTATAAAATCGCTTTTAACAGATTCGATCTACTCAGCAACAGTAGGAAAATTAAGAAGAGCAGGAGCAGAACTGATTGAAATAACACCTCCTGAAGTTGCTTTAAATGGTTTTTTAACCTTACTAAATATTGATATGAAAAACGATTTACCAAAATATTTAGCAGCCGATGCAGACGAACAAATTGCAGTAACTTCTGTAAAAGACGTGATTGCCTTTAATTTAAAAGACAGTTTATTAAGAGCGCCCTATGGACAGCAGTTATTTGAGGGTATTGTTGAAGACACCACTACTTTAGCCAAATTAGAAATTATAAAAACGAATTTAACGAACAGCGGTAGAAAATATTTTCAAGCTTTAAAAAATGATAATTTAGAGGCTATTTTATCTATTAATAATTACCATTCTGGTTTTGCTGCAGTAGCAAATCACCCTACTTTAACTGTGCCTATGGGATATAAAAATTCTGGAGAACCCATAAGTTTAACATTTATTGGAACGCCTTTATCTGAAAGAATACTATTAGAAATAGGTTACGCTTTTGAGCAGTTAACAAAAGTTAGAAAAATGCCTAAAAACTATCAATAGAAAGAATACCAATCGTTTAAAAAGCACTATTTTTGCAATCTTAAAATAAAAATACAAAACAGACGGTCTAAAGCCCTAAGCAGCAGACCAAAAATATACATATGCGTACAAAAACCATCAAACAAAATAAGATTAACGTTGTTACTTTAGGGTGCTCTAAGAATATTTACGACAGTGAAGTTTTAATGGGACAGTTAAAAGCCAATGGTAAAAACGTTGTGCATGAAGACCCAGAAGATGATGGGAATATTGTAGTAATTAATACCTGCGGATTTATAGGGAAAGCCAAAGAAGAAAGTATTGATACTATTTTGCACTATGCAAAAAGAAAAGAAGCGGGTGAAATTGACAAAGTATTTGTTTCTGGTTGTTTAAGTGAACGTTATAAGCCAGACTTAGAAAAAGAAATTCCGAATGTAGATCAGTATTTTGGAACACATGATTTACCTAATTTATTGAAGGTTTTAGAAGCAGATTACAAGCATGAATTAATTGGAGAGCGTCTTACAACAACGCCAAAACATTATGCGTATTTAAAAATTGCAGAAGGCTGCGACAGGCCTTGTTCATTTTGTGCAATCCCTTTAATGAGAGGAAAGCATGTTTCTACTCCTATAGAAGACATAGTTACAGAAGCTACAAAATTAGCGGAAAAAGGAATTAAAGAAATCATGCTAATTGCGCAGGATTTAACGTATTACGGATTAGACATTTACAAAAAAAGAGCGCTAGCACAGTTACTCGAGGCTTTGGCAAAAGTTGACGGAATTGAATGGATTCGTATGCATTATGCTTTTCCAACGGGTTTCCCTATGGATGTTTTAGACGTCATGAAGCGCGAGCCTAAAGTGTGTAATTATTTAGACATTCCATTACAACACATAAATACCGAGTTGTTAAAGTCTATGAAGCGGGGTACAACGCATGAGAAGACAACAGCACTAATTCATAAATTTAGAGAAGCAGTGCCTAAAATGGCAATTAGAACTACTTTAATTGTCGGGTATCCTGGTGAAACAGAAGCCATGTTTCAAGAATTAAAAGATTGGGTCGAAGAAATGCGTTTTGAGCGTTTGGGAGCTTTTGAATATTCTCATGAAGAAAATACCAGAGCCTATGTGTTAGAAGACGATGTTCCTGCTGATGTAAAATTTAAAAGAGTGAATGAAATTATGGAGGTGCAATCTCAAATCTCTTGGGAATTGAATCAAGCCAAAATAGGAAAAACTTTTAGATGTCTTTTTGACAGAAAAGATGGAGAATATTTCTATGGTAGAACCGAATCGGATTCACCAGATGTAGATAACGACGTTTTAGTAGATGCAAGAGAGCATTATGTGAAAATAGGTGAGTTTATTGATATCGAAATTCAGGAAGCTGGAGATTATGATTTGCACGGAACACCGGTTAAAAAACAAGAAAGGCCTACTTCTTTAAATCAAAAGAAAAATTAATATCCAATAACATGCATAAAAAAACCGCTCTTTTGAGCGGTTTTTTTATATTTTCTTGTCAAAAAAGTTTTTAAAATAAACCATTTATCTGAGCATCTATCCTGTCAATGATATAGCCTAAATCTTCTTGATTAGAAACGAAATCTAAGTTATCTACATCAATAATTAGTAATTTTCCTTTGCTATACTCAGAAATCCATGCTTCATAACGTTCATTTAATCGACTTAAATAATCGATAGAAATTGAATTTTCGTACTCCCTTCCACGTTTGTGAATTTGGCCAACCAGTGTAGTGATGTCAGCACGCAGATAGATCAATAGGTCTGGCGGTTTTACTAAGTTTTCCATCAGATCAAATAAAGAGCTATAATTACTGTAATCTCTGTTGGTCATTAATCCCATTGCATGTAAATTTGGTGCAAAGATATGGGCATCCTCGTAAATAGTTCTGTCTTGGATAATATTATCACCAGACTTCCTTAATGCTACAATCTGCCGAAAGCGACTGTTTAAAAAATAAACCTGCAAATTGAAAGACCATCGGGCCATTTCTGTATAGAAATCGTCTAAGTAAGGATTCTCGTCTACAGATTCATAGTGAGGTTTCCATTTATAATGTTTCGCTAAAAGTTTTGTTAGCGTAGTTTTACCAGCGCCAATATTTCCTGCAATTGCAATGTGCATAGGTGAATTTGTAAGAGGTTAAAAGGGAAACATAAAGGTACATAAATTTTATAATTTGAAATATAATTAACAACTCAATTTTTTATTAATGTCGCAAATAGTTAAGTTGAAAAATATATTTTATTCTTATATCGTAGAAACATTAATTTATTCTCTTCGTAGGCAACGGTAGTTTCTCTTTTAATTTAGATGTAAATTAAAATTTTAAGTTTTTTTTAAGCCTAAACTAAAGTTAAGAAC
>DPRC01000168.1 GCA_003537695.1 Polaribacter sp. | reverse complement strand
TAAAAAACATTTTCGGAGAATAAAGTTAAATAGTTAATTAACATTGAGTATTCATTTTAATTCCCAACTTCATTTATAAATTTAATTCGCATTAAGCGCAGCTCATCTTCATCATAATCTCCCTCAAACTCATCCAATGCATCTTGAATTTTGTCCGTTTCTGCCTCCATGAAATATTCGTGAATTTCTTCCTGTTGCTCCTCGTCTAAAACATCATCTAAAGCATAGTTAATGTCTAATTTTGTCCCTGAAAAGATAATCGCTTCCATTTCCTTGATAAGGTCTTTTATCTCTAAGCCTTTTGATTTTGAAATATCTTCTAAGGACAACTTTCTATCTGTATTTTGAATAATATATAATTTTAAACCAGAATTTGTGCCAGTACTCTTAACAATTAAATCATCCGGTCTTAATACCTCATTTTCATCTACATAGGCATTAATTAAACCTATAAAATCTTTACCAAACTTCCTTGCTTTTCCTTCTCCAACTCCGTGAACAGTAGAAAGTTCTTCTAAGTTGATTGGGTATTTCAAGGCCATATCGTCTAAAGACGGATCTTGGAAGACAGCAAAAGGAGGAACTCCTTGTTTTAATGCTACTTTTTTACGCAAGTCTTTTAATAACTTCACAAGGTTGGTATCTAAGACTGCCCCCGAAGACTTCGCACTTGTAATAATTGCAATGTCATTTTCTGCAGAATAAGAATGATCCTCTGTCATCATGAAAGAGGTTGGATTTTGAATATAGGCAGCTCCACCTGCAGTTAATTTAATAACTCCGTATTGTTCTATTTCTTTTTTAATAAAATGAACGACCAGCACTTGCCGTATTAAGGCCATCCAATATGCAGCAGTCCGATCCTTACCAATTCCAAAAAATGGCTGTAAATGCGTTCTGTGTGATGTTAGCAAAGCATTTTCTTTACCAACCATTGTATTTACCACTTCTTTAGACTTATATTTTTGAAGGGTCTGTTTTACAACAGACAATAGTTTTGCTACGTTTTCTTTTGCTTCGTGCTTTTTCTTTGGATTTCTAGAATTATCATCCATATTCGCTCCATCGCCGTTGACCTCATCAAAATCTTCCCCAAAATAATGTAACAAATACTTTCGCCTATTCATGGAAGTCTCCGCATAACCAACAACTTCTTGCAACAATGCATGACCAATTTCCTGCTCGGCAACTGGCTTACTAGCCATAAATTTTTCTAACTTCTCAATGTCTTTGTATGCATAAAAAGCCAAACAATACCCCTCACCATCATCACGACCTGCTCTGCCCGTTTCCTGATAATAACTTTCTAAACTTTTTGGAATGTCATGATGAATAACAAAACGCACATCTGGTTTGTCTATTCCCATACCAAATGCAATCGTTGCAACCACAATATCGCAGTCTTCCATCAAAAACATATCTTGATGTCTTACCCGCGTTTTTGCATCTAAACCTGCGTGATACGGAACTGCATTCAATCCATTTACTTGCAAAATTTGAGCAACTTCTTCAACTTTTTTTCTACTTAAGCAGTATATAATTCCAGATTTTCCTACCCGTTGTTTTACAAAACGAATAATATCTTTTTCTACTTCCTTTGTTTTCGGTCGTACCTCGTAGAATAGATTTGCTCTATTAAAAGAAGCTTTAAATCTATTGGCATCTGTAATTCCTAAAGTTTTTAAAATATCTTCTTGAACTTTTTCCGTTGCAGTTGCTGTCAAGCAAATAACAGGCACATCGTCTATGGCCTTTATAATATGTTTTAAGTTTCTGTATTCTGGTCTAAAATCATGACCCCACTCAGAGATGCAATGCGCCTCATCAATAGCGACAAAAGAAATTTTTTGTGTTCTTAAAAAAGTAACATATTCTTCTTTAATCAAAGATTCTGGAGCTACGTAAAGAAGTTTTGTAATACCAGAAGCAATGTCTTCCTTTACTTGCGCGATTTCAGTTTTATTCAGAGAAGAGTTTAAAACATGTGCAACGCCGTTGTGCTCGGAAATACCTCTGATAGCATCCACTTGATTTTTCATTAAAGCAATCAATGGTGAAACCACAATGGCAGTACCTTCTTGCATTAATGCTGGTAATTGATAACACAGAGATTTCCCTCCCCCGGTTGGCATGATAACAAAAGTATTCTTCTTGTCTACGATGCTCTTGATTACTTGCTCTTGTAAGCCCTTGAATTTATTAAATCCAAAGAACTTTTTTAGAGGACTGTGTAAATCCATTTGTAATTTATTCATTTAACGTTAAAAACTGTTGACAAACCGACTATATAATTTGATGTAACTGAATTTTATAGTAAATTTGCTTATTTCCCAACATAAAGATATAACATTTTTTTATTCTGATAAAACAACAAACTATTGAAAAATTCTAAGCCTATTTTACAGACAGCAAAAGAAACTATTTTATTGGAAAGTAGTGCCATTGCTAACTTGGCAAATTTACTAGATAAGCACTTTGAAAATGCCGTTAATTTTATTTTAAATGCCAATGGAAGAGTCATTGTTACAGGCATCGGGAAAAGTGCAAATATTGCTACAAAGATAGTGGCTACTTTTAACTCTACAGGCACACCTGCTATTTTTATGCATGCAGCAGACGCTATTCACGGAGACTTGGGAAATGTCCAGGAAAACGATGTGGTTATTTGTTTGTCAAAAAGTGGAAATACACCAGAGATTAAAGTATTGGTGCCACTCATAAAAAATTATGGAAATAAAATAATTGCAATTACCGGAAATATCAATTCTTTCCTTGGTAAGAATGCTGATTTCCCGCTAAATACTTTTGTAGAGAAAGAAGCTTGTCCAAACAACTTAGCACCTACAACCAGTACAACGGCGCAATTAGTTATGGGAGATGCTTTGGCAGTTTGTTTGCAAGATTTAAGAGGTTTTTCTGTTAAAGATTTTGCAAAGTACCATCCAGGGGGTGCTTTAGGAAAACGATTGTACTTGAGAGTCTCTGATCTGATTGAAAACAATCAAGTACCACAGGTGCAATTTGATAGTTCTATCGCAGAAGTAATCGTAGAGATTTCAGAAAAAAGATTAGGGGTAACTGCTGTATTAAAAAACGAAAAAATAATTGGGATTATTACGGATGGTGATATTAGACGTATGTTAAGTAAAACTACAGATATTAATAGTTTCACAGCAAACGACATTATGGGTGAAAATCCAAAAACAGTGTCCCAAGATGCAATGGCAATAGAAGCGCTTGAAAAATTAGAAAGTAATAGTATTACGCAAATTTTAGTAGTGGATGCGGATACCAAATATACAGGTGTTGTTCATTTACACGATTTAATCAAAGAAGGAATTTTTTAATGGCTGAAAAACAAAAAGACATGTCTTTTTTAGGGCATTTAGAAGAATTAAGATGGCATTTAGTGCGCAGTGCGGCTGCCATCTTTATCATTGGTATTCTTTTATTTATATTTCAAAAAGAAGTTTACGAGCACTTTTTATTAGCACACCGGAAGTCGGATTTCGTTACCTACCAGATATTCTGTGACTTTTTTGGCCTCTTTGGATTCGATAGCACCTTCTGTAATGTAGCTTTTTCTGACAATTTAATTAGTTTGAAACCTACACAACAATTAATGAACGCTATTTGGTCTTCTTTTATTTTAGGTATTATTCTATCCTTCCCTTACCTCTTGTGGGAAATTTGGAGATTTATTTCTCCCGGATTAACTAAAAATGAAATAAAAAGTTCTAAAGGGTTTATTTTTATTGCTTCTTTTTTATTTTTCTGTGGGATCGCTTTTAGTTTTTTCGTAATTGCACCAATATCTATTCATTTCCTATACAATTATCAAATTTCAGAATTGATACAAAATAACTTTACACTAGATTCGCACATCGGTTTGGTTACGAACATGCTTCTTGGTGTTTCTATTCTTTTTGAATTGCCTGTATTAATTTATTTTCTTACAAAAATTGGTTTGGTAACCCCCGATTTTTTGAGGAAATACAGGAAACATTCCCTTGTAGTGGTATTAATTTTAGCTGCCATTATTACACCTCCAGACATTGCAAGTCAAGTGATTGTAGCAATACCCATACTTATTTTATATGAAATAAGTATAAAAGTCTCCAAAATAGTGATTAAAAAACAACAAAAAAATGCACAACAAAGTCCAAGAGTTTAATGACTACCGTTCAAAAATGAACAAGAAAATATTAGCCTCTGATAATAAAGTAATTAAAAGAATATTTAATTTAGACACGAATGCCTTTAAAGAAGGCCATTTACCCGTTAAAACAAAAGAATTATTGGGCCTTGTAGCCTCGGCTGTTTTAAGGTGCGACGACTGTGTACAATATCATTTAGAAGCAGCCAAAGAAAATGGAGTTACTACAGAGGAAATGATGGAAACCATGTCAATTGCAAATTTAATTGGTGGTACCATTGTAATTCCCCATTTAAGAAAAGCGATAGAATACTGGGAAGCTCTTGAGGAAACTTCAGAGTAAGTAGGTAATATATTGCGTATTTTAATTCTTTAAGAAAGGTTTAAGGTTCTTCACATAGTTATTTATTACTTTTACAGAAATCAACAATTTCAAAATTTATTGTTCTTACATTCATAAAAACATGATTTTAAAAGCCGAAAACATTCAGAAGATCTACGGAAGTAGAAAAGTGGTGAAAGGAATTTCTTTGGAAGTTCAACAGGGTGAAATCATTGGACTTCTTGGGCCCAATGGTGCTGGGAAGACTACCTCATTTTATATGATTGTAGGAATGATTAAGCCAAATGCTGGTAAAATTTTCCTGAATGATCAAGAAATTACAAAAGACGCGATGTACAAGCGTGCACAAAAAGGAATTGGTTACCTAGCGCAAGAAGCATCTGTTTTTAGAAAATTGTCTGTAGAAGACAATATTATGTCTGTTTTACAATTTACGGGACGCTCCAAAAAGGAACAAAAAATAAAACTAGAATCGTTAATAGAAGAGTTTAATATTGGACATGTTCGAAAAAATAGAGGTGACCTACTTTCGGGGGGTGAAAGGCGCAGAACAGAAATTGCGCGCTGTTTGGCTTCTGATCCCAATTTCATACTATTAGATGAGCCCTTTGCAGGTGTAGATCCCATAGCCGTAGAAGACATACAAAGTATTGTGGCACAATTAAAAAACAGGAATATTGGAATTTTGATTACAGACCATGATGTACAGGCAACATTAGCCATAACGGATAAAACCTACTTGATGTACAATGGTAGTATTCTAAAAGAAGGCACTCCCGAGGAATTAGCTGCGGATGAAATGGTCCGTAAAGTGTATTTAGGAAATGATTTTGAATTGAAAAGGAAAAAGGTTTTTTAATTTTTTATTATTGGTATTTCTAATTTAAATAGCACTCCTGTTCCATTGTGCTTTGTTTCTTGGAGCTTAATACTTCCACCTAACCTTTCCAGTATTGCAGAAACCGCAGGTAAACCGATGCCAGTGCCACTGTTATTGCCTAATGTTTCAAAAAGCTCAAATACTTTCTTATGGTATTTTTTATCGATTCCAAATCCATTATCCGAATACGTAATTTTATAACAATCGGCATCAATCTCTAAAGAAATTGAAATAATAGCCTTTGATGAGCCTATAAATTTTATGCTATTTGATAGTAAATTTTGAAATACTTGGATAAAAGCTACCCTCGATTGCTTTATAAAAACATCACATCCAAGATAATTAATTTCACAGGTATCTTCCCAACTACAAGACACTTTAATCTTTTTTAGTAATTCTTTAAAATTAAAGGATTCAAAAACTATTTTAGTATTTGTGACCTTTGTAAAATTTAACATTCCTTCTACTAATGCGAACAAGTAGGAACTGCGGGAGGAAATAAGATTAAGCAGCGTACTTCCTTCTTCTCCTAATTTGTCTGCATAATCTGTTCGTATTACTTCAGAAAGGTATTTTATGCCACTTATTGGCGTTTTAATATCATGTGACAACCTGTAAGAAAATTGATTTAGTTGCGAATTCAACCTATTTATTTCTTCATTTGACTTTACTAATTCTTTGTTTTTTTTTCTCAACTCTAAGAGGTTCACAACCTGTTTTGCTAACAATTTTAAGCTCTGCTGCTGTTTCTCATTTAAGGTATTTGGTTTGTTATCAATTACGCATAAAGTTCCTAAAGGGAAACCTTCTGAGCTATTTAATGGGGCACCGGCATAAAAAACAACATGTGGTTCGCTCGTTGTCAAAGGATTGTCTGCAAACCGAATATCTTTGGTTGCATCATTAATGATAAATAATTCATCTGGATTTAAAATACTGTGCGCACAAAAAGAAAATTCTCTTGGTGTTTCTTTCGCTGCAAGACCGTGATGAGATTTAAACCATTGTCTATTCTTGTCAATAATTGAAACCAAAGCAATTGGAGTATTGCAAATACTAGCCGCGATTGCCGTAATACCGTCATAATCCTCCTCAGGTAAAGTATCTAATACGTTATACGTATTTAGAACTTTCAACCTTTCCTCTTCATTTAAGGGGAGATCTGCTGGTGTCATGCAAGCTATTTAGGTTTAAAATAATTTTGGATTATCGATATTAAAACGTATAAGATAATGATTATTGGAATAGAAATAACATTTAAACAAATAATTAAGAGTAAAGAACTCAAAATAAACAAATACTTAACGATGTTCTTTTTAAATGTATACTCTTTAAACTTCAATGAAAACAGCGGTAATTCGGCATTCATTAAATAGGTTAATGCTACTGAAACCCCAATTAAAAAATAAGTATTCTCTAGTATGCCATGTACAAATGCACTTTCCGAATATTTGAAAATTATGGGCAAAGAAATCACAAACAGACTCATAGCTGGCGTTGGTAAGCCAATAAAAGAGTCAGATTGGCGGGTATCTATATTAAACTTAGCAAGTCTATAACCAGCACCTAAAGTTAGTATTAGTCCAATAAAAGGCATGAAATCGACTGCATTTATAGGGTTTATAAATACCTCTGCTCCTGTTTGAGTCTCGGATATTAAGTAAAACATAATAATTCCTGGCACCACTCCACTAGTAACCATGTCTGCCAAAGAGTCTAACTGTTTTCCTAATTCTCCAGAAACACGAAGTACGCGTGCTGCAAAACCATCAAAAAAATCAAATATAATTCCCGCAACCACTAACAAACCCGCAATCTCAAAATCACCTTGAACCGCATACATTACTGCAACTGTTCCACAAAACAGATTGCCAAGCGTTAATAAATTAGGAATGTATTTTTTCATATCTTTTTTTAATGAGTAGGCTAAAATAACAAATCCAATTTTGGTAATTTTCTAAAAATCTTTATTTTTTTTACGTATTTTTAAAAAATATAAATTAAAGCTGTTTTAATGCCACTTTTACAATCAGATTTCGCACCTACTTTACCTTTTAAAAACACCTATTTTAATACGATGTACCGTCCATTTTTCATGAAAGATGCGTGCACATACCAAAGAAAAAGAATCACAACCTGGGATCAAGACTTTATTGATTTAGACTTTTCTATTGTTGGGGCTAAAACTATTGCGCTTTTAATTCACGGCTTAGAAGGAAGCTCTG
>DPRC01000187.1:2240-7653 GCA_003537695.1 Polaribacter sp. | reverse complement strand
TCTCATGGGCATACGGTTTTACACCAACCTCAAAAAGGAATTACCCTGCAGGTAGGTGGGGGACAAGAAATTGCGAATATTACCCAGCAAAAAGTAGTTTGTGATTTCAGAACACAAGATGTACTCCTTGGTGGTCAAGGAGCTCCTTTAGTGCCTATTGGCGATGCGTTGTTGTTTCCGAGCTATGAATTTTGTTTAAATCTCGGCGGTTTCTCGAATGTCTCTTTTGAAAAAGAGTCAGAAAGAATTGCTTTTGATATTTGTCCTGTAAATATTGTCCTGAACTATTACGCAAATAAAATGGGATGCGAATATGATGCCTCAGGAGCCATTGCGGCGCAAGGGGAAATAAATACAGCTCTTTTAGCTGCTTTAAATGCGTTGGATTTTTATAAAACAGCCGCACCAAAATCTTTGGGTTTAGAATGGGTTCAGAAAGAAATACTACCACTAGTAGCTAAATATAAAGCAAGTATTCCAGAAATTTTAAGAACTTTTGTGGAACACATTGCTTTGCAAATAGCCGATGTTGTGAAAGATTCAAATGCAGTTTTAATAACTGGTGGAGGTGTGTTTAATACTTTTTTAATGGAACGGATAAAATATTGGTCTCAGAGTAAAGTTGCACAGCCATCTGATGCTGTTATCAACTATAAAGAAGCCTTGATTTTTGCTTTTTTAGGAAGGTTGCGAATTGAGAATCAGGTGAATTGCTTAAAGAGTGTGACAGGCGCCCGCAAAGATCACTCTTCAGGAGTTATTTTTTTACCACAGGTTTTGGATTAAAAAGAGTAAAAAATTGTTTTATTTACAGTAAGTTTGTCAAGTATAGAATCCCTATTCAAAAATCTAAAAAGCCCCCCAAAGAATGAATCAGCTTTAACTTCTCTAAACGAATTTGTATCGTACACACCGCGCGTAAAAATTTAGAAAACAAGTTGAACTTTTAGAATTAAATAGGATGAAAGAATTATTAAAAATATACGAAAATAAACAACCCGAAATTGTTTTTCACTGGAAAGATCCAGAAACGGAAGCCGAAGGGTGGACGGTTATAAATTCACTTAGAGGCGGTGCCGCTGGTGGAGGAACTCGCATGCGAAAAGGCTTAGATAAGAATGAAGTACTGTCTTTGGCAAAAACAATGGAAGTAAAATTCACGGTTTCTGGTCCCGCCATTGGTGGTGCAAAATCAGGAATTAACTTTGATCCCAACGATCCAAGAAAAAGACAGGTTTTAGAGCGTTGGTATAAAGCAGTAACCCCGTTGTTAAAACATTACTATGGTACGGGTGGTGACTTAAATGTAGACGCCGATAAAGATGTCATCCCAATTACAGAGAATTGTGGAGTTTGGCATCCTCAAGAAGGAATTTTTAATGGACACTTTAAGCCGACAGAAGCAGATAAGATCAATCGAATTGGTCAATTGCGTTTGGGAGTGATTAAGGTTTTAGAAAATAAGGAGTTTTCTCCAGATTTATCAAGAAAATATACAGTTGCAGACATGTTAACAGGCTACGGTGTTGCCGAAGCTGTTAAACACTACTACAATATTTATGGAGGAAATATCGAAGGGAAAAGAGCCATTGTGCAAGGATTTGGAAATGTAGGCTCTGCTGCCGCGTATTACTTAACGCAATTGGGCGCTAAAGTGGTGGGTGTGATCGATCGAGATGGAGGTGTTATTCAGGAAGATGGATTTTCTATGGAAGAAATGACTCAGTTGTTTTTAGCAAAAGATGGCAATCAATTGGTGGCTGAAAATATGCTTTCTTTCGAAGAGATCAATGAAAAGATATGGAGTATGCCTGCAGAGATTTTTGTTCCTGCTGCGGCTTCTAGGTTGGTTTCTAGAGCACAAGTTCAGCAAATGATTGCTGCAGGGCTAGAGGTAATCTCTCCTGGAGCAAATGTTCCTTTTGCCGATAAAGAAATTTTCTTTGGACCTATTATGGAACACACTGACAATCATGTTAGTTTGTTGCCAGATTTTATTTCTAACTGCGGTATTGCAAGAGTATTTGCGTACTTAATGGAGGCAAGGGTAACGCTGCCAATGCGTGATAAAGATATTTTTAACGATACTTCAGAAATTATAAAAAAAGCCTTGCAAAAAACATTTGCAGAAAGCGCTTCAAAAACTAAAATTTGTTCCACTGCTTTTGAAATAGCATTGAAACAGTTAATTTAAATTAGAGAAAAATATGGAAGCAGTAATTATCATTGTATTTGTAATGGGGTATTTGGCCATTACGTTAGAGCACAATATAAAATTAGATAAGTTAATTCCTGCTTTAATCATGATGGCCGTTTGTTGGGCGCTGGTAGCACTTGGAATTGATAGTTTTTCTAATTGGTTTGATTCTAGCTCCCATGGTTTGGTAGAGGGTTTCGCCACGATGCCGCACGATGATAAATTGCACTTGGTAGAAGAAACCCTGTTGCACCATTTAGGAAAAACAGCAGAAATTTTAGTATTTCTTTTAGGGGCGATGACCATTGTGGAAATCATTGACTATTTCGATGGATTTGCAACGATTAAGGGCTATGTGAATTTTAAAAGTAAAAAGAAACTTTTATGGATGTTCGCAGTACTTGCTTTTATTTTATCGGCGATCATCGATAATTTAACAGCAACAATTGTATTGATTTCAATTTTACAGAAAATTGTTAAAAAGAAAGAAGACAGAATCTGGTTCGCAGGTTTAATTATCATCGCTGCCAATGCAGGGGGTGCTTTTTCTCCTATTGGAGATGTAACTACTACCATGCTGTGGATTGGAGATAAAGTAAGTACTGGGAAGTTATTTACTTATTTATTTATTCCATCGGTACTTTGTATGGTGGTCCCAACTTTTATTGCAACCTTTTTGACCGCTTTTAAAGGCGACATTGCGATGGATGAAAATGAAGTTGAAAAACCAAAAAATGAACACAGCGCACGCATGTTGTATTTAGGATTGGGAGCTATTTTATTTGTTCCTTTCTTTAAAACGATTACCCATTTGCCTCCGTATGTAGGAATGATGTTGTCTTTGGCAGTGGTGGCAACTTTTGCAGAAATATACAGTCGCTCAAAATTCTCAATTTCTAGTATAGACAGCGCAGAATCTGACGAAAATGCGCACCACAGTCCAGTGCACGCTTCTTTGTCTAAAATAGAAATGCCAAGTATTTTATTTTTCTTAGGAATTTTAATGGCAGTGGCGGCCTTAGAATCTTTGGGGATTTTATTCAACTTTGCAGACAGCTTAAAGCAAGGAATTCCGCTAATGGGTTCTGAATTAGAGGGAACGGTTGTTTCCGATCTCGTAGTTATTTTATTGGGAATAGGTTCTGCGGTTATTGACAATGTGCCTTTGGTTGCTGCAAGTTTAGGGATGTTCTCGGAACCGTTAGACAATCCTTTATGGCATTTTATTGCGTTCTCTGCAGGTACTGGAGGATCGATGTTGATTATTGGTTCTGCAGCAGGAGTGGTTGCTATGGGAATGGAAAAAATAGATTTCTTTTGGTATTTCAAGAAAATATCTTGGTTGGCATTGATTGGGTTTCTTGTCGGCTCTGTTGCTTTTGTAGTACTGAGGTCTTTGATTTAAAAATTAAAAATTACCATAAAAATGCCATTTTGATTCGTTTCAAAATGGCATTTTTTAGTGAATCTAATATTTTTTTTCCCATTTGAAAACAATTTAAGATGGGGAACTGCGTTCTGCATAGAGAATAAAAACAAATAGGAAATGACATTATTTTTTCAAGAGAATACAGCACTTTTAGAGGCTGCCACTGAGGAGAAAACGCTCTCCATTTTTAAATTAATTATGGATGGTGGCATTGGGGGGCGCGTTATTCTGGCCCTTTTATTCGTGCTTTTAGCAGTGGCTTTATATATTTATTTTGAACGTTTTTTTGCTATCAAAACTGCTTCAAAAATAGATGAAAATTTCATGAATCAAATTCGTGATTATGTTTCTAGTGGCAGGTTGGATGCTGCAGATGCGCTTTGTAAAAGTAAAAACACCCCTACAGCAAGATTGATTGGAAAAGGGATTTCTAGGATTGGAAAACCTTTAGACGATATCAATACCGCTATCGAGACTGCTGGAAAGTTAGAAGTCTATCAGTTGGAAAAGAATGTCAGTGTTTTGGCAACCATCTCTGGAGTAGCGCCGATGATTGGTTTTTTAGGAACCGTTATTGGAATGATCATTGCCATTCATGAAATTGCAAATGCGGGAGGTCAAATCGATATAAAGATGCTGTCTGATGGTTTGTATACCGCAATGACTACTACGGTGGGTGGTTTAATTGTAGGGATTATCGCTTATATGACCTATAACCATCTGGTAGTAAAAACAGACAAGGTGGTGTATCAAATGGAAGCAAAATCTGTAGAATTTTTAGATTTATTAAACGAGCCGGTATAGCGTATTAAGCTCCACAGAGCTGCAAATATAGTAAGCAGTTGTGCTGCATACTTCAGGCTTTTAATTTTAAAATATTTTAATACCAATGAATTTACGAGGAAGAAATAAGGTAGACCCCACATTTAACATGTCGTCCATGACCGATATTGTATTTTTGTTGCTGATCTTTTTTATGCTGACTTCAACACTGGTTACGGTTAGTGCAATTGATGTTTTATTGCCAAAGGCGGGAGGGAAAACTGAAAGCAGTGCTTCTGTAGCCGTTACAATTACAAATACAGCCTTGTTTTATATTGATAAAAAAAAGGTCAATGCGTCTAATTTAGAAGCCGAGATGATGCGGAAGATAGGTATCGAAAAGCAAAAGACAGTTATTATTCGTGCAGACAAAGAGGTGGCGTATAAAAATGTAATGAAAGTAATAGACATTGCGAATCGAAATAAATTAAAAATGATTTTAGCCGTAAAAGGCAAATAGTATTTTCGGCATCTCGCGCGTTCGAAGTGGTCTCTAAAAAAAAGTATGAAAGTATTAAATACAAAGCACAAACAGCAATCAGCGGCAATTACCGCAGGAATTCTAATGCTTTTAATTTTTGGACTTTTTAATCTTGGCTTGGGTTATTTGGACCCGCCAGCAGAATATGGTGTGGCTATAAATTTCGGAGATGCAGCGATGGGAAGCGGTGTGCCAGTGGCAGCAACAAAAAAGAGCAGGCCAAAAAAAGTCAGCGTGTCTGGGACCGACATTCCTAAAGAAATTTTAAAAGAAGCATCAGAGGAAACCTTGCTTACCAGCACTACCTCCGAAGCACTTCCGATTGTAGAAAAAGTAGCAGCAAAAAAAACAGCAGTAGCAGCAGTAAATGAAAAAGAACAACCCGCCCCGAAACCCTCCAAAGAAAATCAAGATGCATTGGATGCATTGCTAAGTGGAACTTCTACTGCGGGGAAAGAGCAAGGCGGGGGAAGCGATGCGGTTG
>DPRC01000187.1:0-1873 GCA_003537695.1 Polaribacter sp. | reverse complement strand
CTCAAAATATTATGTAAATACAGGAAGTGCCTCCAGTAAAAATTACAATTTAGCAGGGAGAAAAGTATTGGAAACACCAAAGAAACAACCCAATTGTCAAGAAGAAGGAATTGTAGTAGTACAAATTACAGTGGCTAAAAACGGGAAGGTACTCAGTGCAGTTCCCGGGGTCAAAGGAACCACAAACACAGCACCTTGTTTGGCAAAATCAGCAAAAGAAGCAGCACTTATTACCCGTTGGAATGCAGATTCGAATGCGCCTACAGTCCAAACAGGAACCATTATTTATAAGTTCTCCTTAACTAAATAATCACGTATCTTTGCGCCTTAAATCCCCTTTTCATTTGAAAAGGCAGCCATTAAGCCAATAGTAATGACGTATCAAGAAACCCTCGCGTGGATGTTCGTGCAACTACCGATGTATCAGCGGGAAGGGAAGGTCGCCTTTAAAAAAGACCTTACCAATAGTATTGCCTTTTCAAAAGAGTTGGACTTTCCAGAAAGGAAGTTCAAGACAATTCATGTGGGCGGCACGAACGGAAAAGGATCTACCAGTCATATGTTGGCGTCTATACTTCAAGAAGCAGGCTATAAGGTAGGCTTATATACCTCTCCACATTTAAAAAATTTCACGGAGAGAATCCGCATGAATGGACAGGAAATTCCAAAAGAAAATGTTACTGCCTTCATAGAAAAAAATAAAAAGTTTTTAACGACACATGAACTCTCTTTTTTTGAGATGACGGTAGGGCTTGCTTTTGATTATTTTGCTGCAGCTGCAGTAGATATTGCAATTGTAGAGGTGGGCATGGGAGGAAGGTTGGATTCTACCAATATCATACAGCCAGAAATTACGGTCATTACCAATATTGGATTGGACCACACACAGTTTCTAGGAGAAACCTTGCCAGAGATAGCCTATGAAAAAGCAGGAATTATAAAAGAGGATACGCCTGTTATTATTGGGGAGGAGCAATTGGCTGTAAAAAGTGTTTTTATACGCAAAGCAGCGGCAGTGCATGCTCCGATTTCTTTTGCCTCGGCAACAGCAGAAAGCTATCCCACAGATTTGTTAGGTGAATATCAAAAGAAAAATGTAAAAACGGCGATCGCTGTAATTCGCGCATTGCAAGGCTTTCAGATTTCTGATACTGCGATCAAAGCTGGTTTGTTACAGGTAGTAAAAAACACCAATTTAAAAGGACGTTGGCAAATTTTGCAAGACGTCCCGAAGGTGCTTTGCGATACTGCGCACAACGCGGAAGGTTTGGTCGAGGTATTTTCGCAATTGCGAAAAGAAAAGTACCTGCGATTGCATTTTGTACTGGGAGTGGTTTCAGATAAAAAATTAGAAGATATTTTACCCCTTTTTCCAGTAGATGCCCAGTATTATTTTTGCAAGCCAGACATTCCAAGAGGGCTTTCTGAGGTCAAATTGCAAGAAAAAGCAGTAGCATATGGTTTGCTAGGAGCTGCCTATCCTTCGACAAAAAAAGCACTAGAAGTTGCTTTACTAAATGCTAATCAGCAAGATATCATCTATGTCGGTGGAAGTACCTTTGTGGTTGCTGAAATAATTTAAATAAAACTTCATTTTTTGTTTGGTAGATTAAAAATCAGTGTTATATTTGCAACCGCTTAGAACAATAAGGATCTTTGTTTTTAGCATTCCTTCCGACTAGGAATTAAAATATAACGGGCAATTAGCTCAGTTGGTTCAGAGCATCTCGTTTACACCGAGAGGGTCGGGGGTTCGAATCCCTCATTGCCCACATCAATCACAATCCTGACGATTTTTCGTCAGGATTTTTTTTGTTTTAAAAAATGAGAAGCTTGCTGTATCATTTTTTAAAACAAAAAAAATCCAAGCGCA
>DPRC01000009.1:11948-19659 GCA_003537695.1 Polaribacter sp. | reverse complement strand
ATTTAATATATTGTAATTATGAATTGGCAAAACGCAATTAAAGAATATCAAATGTATTTAAAAATAGAAAGAGGACTTTCTAAAAATACAATTGATAGCTATACCAAAGATTTAGAAAAGTTATGTCTTTTTCTCAAAGAAAATAATATTAGCATCTCTCCTATCGCTATTGATACTGATATTGTAAAACAATTTATTTATGAGGTTGCAAAAAAATTAAACCCAAGAAGTCAAGCACGAATAATCTCTGGTTTGCGAAGTTTTTTTGATTATTTAGTGTTTGAAGAATATAGAAATACCAATCCTACAGATTTATTAGAAACTCCTAAAATTGGAAAAAAATTACCAGATACGCTTAGTCAAGAAGATATAGATGCATTACTAGCTGCAATCGATCTAAGCCATCCCCAAGGGGAAAGAAATCGTACTATTTTAGAAACAATGTACAGTTGTGGTTTGCGTGTGAGTGAGTTGATTACTTTAAAAATTTCTGATTTATTTTTTGAAGAAGGTTTTATTAGGGTCTTAGGAAAAGGAAATAAAGAAAGGTATGTTCCCATTCATAAAGAAGCTGAGCGTTATATTTTAATTTATAAGAAAACGATTCGAATTCATATCCAGCCTAAAAAAGGTTTTGAAGACACTCTTTTTTTAAATAGAAGAGGAAAAGGATTGACACGACAAATGATCTTTATAATTTTAAAAGACTTAGCACTTAAAATAGATTTAAAAAAGAAAATTAGTCCGCACACGCTGAGACATTCTTTTGCCACCCATTTGTTGCAAAATGGAGCAGACCTTCGGGCCATTCAGCAGATGTTAGGTCACGAAAGTATCACTACCACAGAAATATATGTCCACGTAGATAAAACCTATTTAAAAGAAGTTGTAGAAACCTTTCACCCAAGAAAATAAGATACTTTATAAAGCTGCAGTTAAAATAGCAAAATGAAAAAACCTACTTCAAATGAGTAGGTCTTTCTATTTTTCCAGTGTTTTAGCTTAATCACATATGCACAAAATGTAGCTTTTACTTGGCTACATTTACCGCTCTTGTTTCTCTAATTACGGTTACTTTGACCTGACCAGGATAGGTCATATCATTTTGTATTTTTTGAGAAATACTGAATGATAATTCCGCGGCCTTAGAATCATTCACTTTCGAACTTTCTACCATTACGCGCAACTCACGTCCTGCTTGAATAGCATAGGCTTTTTGCACTCCTGTAAAACCAAAAGCAATCTCTTCTAAATCTTTTAAACGTTGTATATAAGAATCTAATACCTGTCTTCTTGCTCCTGGTCTTGCTCCTGAAATAGCATCACAAACCTGCACAATTGGAGAAATTAAACTCTTCATTTCAATTTCATCGTGGTGGGCACCAATCGCATTACAAACATCTGGCTTCTCGCCATATTTTTCCGCCCATTGCATTCCTAACAAAGCATGCGGAAGTTCACTTTCTGCATCTGGAACTTTCCCGATATCGTGCAACAAACCAGCACGTTTTGCAACCTTAGAATTTAACCCCATTTCTGCAGCCATAATTCCACATAAATTTGAAACCTCTCTTGAGTGCTGCAACAAGTTCTGCCCGTAAGAAGATCTGTATTTCATTCTACCAACTGCCTTTATCAACTCAGGATGCAATCCATGAATTCCTAAATCGACCACAGTTCTCTTACCAACCTCTATAATTTCTTGAGTAATTTGTTTTTCTGTTTTGCTGACAACTTCTTCAATTCTAGCGGGGTGTATTCTACCGTCTGTCACTAACTTATGGAGAGACAACCGTGCAATTTCTCTTCTAATGGGATCAAAACAAGAAAGTATGATTGCATCTGGTGTATCATCTACAATAATCTCTACTCCCGTAGCGGCTTCAATGGCTCTAATATTCCGTCCTTCTCTTCCAATTATTCTACCTTTAACATCGTCAGATTCTAGATTGAAAACAGAGACACAGTTTTCTACTGCCTGTTCTACACCTACGCGCTGTATGGTTCCTAAAACAACTTTTCTTGCTTCTTGCTCTGCTGTTAATTTTGCTTCTTCTACAGACGTTTGGATAAATGCCATTGCATCTGTTTTTGCCTCCTCTTTTAGTGAAGTCACTAATTCTTTTTTCGCATCTTCAGCAGATAATCCAGAAATTTGCTCCAACATATCTACATGACGTTTGTGCATTTTTTCTAACTCTCCCTCTTTCTTATCAAGAAAATCTAACTTAATACTGAAATCCTTCTCTTTCTCCTCAACAGACTTATTTAACTTTTTATTCTTGTCTACTTCTGAAGCAACTTGCGACTCCCGATCTCTAATTCGTTTTTCAACATCAGAAATTTTCTTTTCTCTACTTAAAATAACTTTCTCATGCTCAGATTTCAATTCTATAAACTTTTCCTTTGCTTGTAAAATTTTATCTTTTTTTATAGAATCCGCATCAATCTTAGCCTCCTTTATAATTGCAGAAGCCTCTTTTCGAGTTGTATTTAATAAACTTTTTCCTTTAGATTTCTCAATTCCTTTTGCAATGATAAAACCGATTGCAATACCTATTATTCCCACAATAATGGGAAGCAAAATTCCGTCCATAATTTAAATTTAATATAAAAAAAAGCCTACGATAGTGTGGTTTTTATAAACTCCATTATTACAGGTTTAGGACTAACTAGTTGATCAAGGATCCACCTGAAAAAGAATAAATTCAATTTCTATGGCTTGCTTTAGCAACTGAGACTCATCCTTCATAATAGATACTCGTTGAGTTTATCAAACAAATTACTAACGTAGGCAGTGTGTTGTTAATGTATTTTAAAGAACTTATTCTAAATGCGTTGTTATTATACTAGTTAACTCATTTAACTTATGTATTGCTTCAGTGTCATCCGATCCTTTTTCTAGTGTTGAAATTTCTGATTTAGAAGCAAACTGCAATGCACACATTGCTAAAACATCCTGTTTGTCGCTTACTGCATAATTTTGCTCATACATCGATATTAATTTATTGATTGCACTCGCTGCCTTTCGCATTCCCTCTTCCTCATTGGTGTTGTTCACACTTAAAGGATATGTTCTTCCTGCTATCACTAAATTAATCTTTAATTTCCCCACATTTAAAGAACTTTATTCTTGTAACTGAATGATACATTTATCAATTTCTCGAATTAATGTATTTATTTTAAGTTTTGTATCTCTAGTACTACTGCCGTCTATAGTTTTTGCAATTTTAAGCGTGTCATAAGCTACCTTTTGATTTGCTATTAGTTGCTGTTGTTCTAATATTTTATGCTGAAAACTGGTACTACTTTGAAGCAAAATTTCATTTTCTTTTTTTAAGAATTCATAATTAAAAAGTAAGGTCTGTATCTTATCTTCCAACAAGTGAATTGCTTCTAAGGTATTACTCATCATTATATTTGAATAAAACTATATTTACAAAGTTAACATTCTGTTTTAGATATACAACATTTAATTGCTGTTTTAATAAAACACTGAAGTTAAATACATTAAAGAATAGCTGTTTTTTAGTACTTTTACATAAAATTACTCTTTTTGAAATCAGCTGTTTTTATTTTAATACTACTCTCTTTTGTTTGTTATTCTCAAAAGAAATATCCTGAAAAATATTTTCAGAGTCCATTAGACATTCCACTTGTTCTTGCAGGAACTTTCGGAGAATTAAGAAGCAATCACTTTCATGCGGGAGTAGATATTAAAACTCAAGGCAAAGAGGGTTTAAAAGTGTACGCCGTAGCCGGAGGTTATGTCTCAAGAATAAAAATACAGCAATATGGTTATGGAAAAGCAATTTACATAACACATCCTAATGGGTATACTTCTGTTTTTGGCCACTTGAGTAAGTTTAAGAAAGAAATAGAATCCTTTATTCAAACAATTCAATACAAAAAAGAGAGTTATGAAACGGGCAATATATATCCAAAAAAAGACCAATTTACTATAAAAAAAGGGGAAGTTATTGCCTTTTCAGGCGATACTGGGGGATCTGGAGCTCCTCACTTACATTTTGAAATTCGAGACACAAAAACTGAGAAAATTATAAATCCTTTGATCTTCGGTCTTCAAGTCCCTGATGCATTAGCACCAACCATAAGAACCTTAAAAGTATATCCTTTGTCGGAGGGTGCGCGCATCTATCAACAAAATAACAGTGCGACAATTCCTTTTAAAAAAACAGCAAAAAGAAAGTATACTGCAGAAAGAGTTTTTGCAAATGGTTTAATTGGTTTTGGAATTAACGTTTATGATCAATTGAATGGAGCGCAAAACAAGAACGGAATTTATAGTCTTGAAATGTTGGTAAATGGAAAGAGACATTATTACCATGATGTTGAAACCTTTTCTTTTTCCGAAAGTAAATTTCTAAACTTATTAATTGATTATGAATACTATAAAAAATACAAAAGAAAAATTCAAAAATTATTTAAGGAAGAGAAAAACAAGCTCTCTATTTATGAAAGCTTAATTAATCATGGAAAAGTAAATATCCAAGAAGGGCTGAATTATGTTATTGAAATTATTGCAAAAGACTATCAAGGAAATCAAAGCATTCTTAAGATTCCAATTATTGGCCAATCAAACAATGCCATCCTTAAAAAGGAAAAAGACACTACGAACTTCAAGATTATTGCAAACAACTTTCAAAAATTTACAGAAAAAAATGTGACTATAGCCTTCCCTAAAAACACCTTTTACGCAGACACATTTATAGATTTCAAAGTAGATGCCGGTATCGCTCAAGTGCACATGCCTGTCATTCCTTTAGATAAAAGTTATACACTAACTTTTAATGTTTCTAAGTATGCTGCTTTAGAAAAAGAACAATTATACATCGCCAATTTAGAATATCCCAAATATCCAAGATACGTGTACACCAAGAAAAAAGACAGTACTTTTTACACGACCACGAAAACCTTGGGTACTTATACTTTAAGAAAAGATAGTTTATCTCCAGAATTAAAAATGCTATACATTGTCAATAATCAATGGGTTAGCAAAGCTAAAACGCTTAAATTAAAAATCTCTGATAGCGATTCTGGAATCAATAACTGGAGGGCCACCATCGATGGTAAATGGGTACTAATGCGCTACAATCACAAAAAAAATATACTCACTTATAATTTTAATGATAAAAAACTGTTTGGTAGTAAACATATCTTTAAAATTGTAGTCTCAGACAATGTCGGAAATACATCAGAGCGTTCCCTCACATTCTTTAGAAAAATATAAAAGAGATCTTGAAAAGATTAACTCATGAGATTGAAAAAATACAGATAAATTACAAGCACAACGAATGAAAAAAACTACACTCTTTCTTTTCTTGTTACCTGCAATTTTAGTTGCCCAAAGGACAACTATTTTAAAGGGAGTTGTTAAAAACAAAGATAAAGAACCAGTCGAAAATGTGTATGTTGCTTATGATCAAACAGGCACTATTACAGATGAAAATGGGAACTACACACTTAGAATACCTGTAAAAAAAGAGATTGTTTTAAAATTTAGTCACCTGTCTTATCAGGTCTTTTATCACTCAATCACTGCGAAAAATAGAAATGCAATACGCTTCTCCCCTGTTCTGCTTTTAGAAACAGAAAAACTGGATGAAATTATTGTTAAGGATAGAAGAAAAGAAGCACAAGGAATTACAAAAATAGATCCCTTGAAAGCAAATATAGTGATAGGTGCCAATGCAGGTGTAGAGAATATATTAATGACCTTGCCTGGCGTAAATAATAACAATGAACTTAGCACACAGTACAACGTAAGAGGTGGTAATTTTGACGAAAATTTAGTCTATGTTAATGGAATTGAAGTCTATAGACCTTTTTTAATCCGCTCAGGACAGCAAGAAGGCTTGAGTTTTATAAACCCAAAAATGGTGCAGAACATTAATTTTTCTGCTGGTGGATTTCAAGCAAAATATGGAGATAAACTATCCTCTGTTCTGGACATTGAATATAGAAAACCAAAAGAAACTGCAACAAATATAGATTTTAGTTTGCTAGGCGGCAGTGCCACTTTTGAAAGTCTCTTTTTAGACGATAAACTAACACTTATAACCAGCTTGCGATATCGAGATAACAGCCTCTTTGTGAATAGCAAACAAATTGAAACCAATTTTAGACCAAAGTTCACAGATTTACAATCTTTTGTAACGTATCAGTTTTCAGAAAAATTTTCTTTGAATTATTTGAGTAATTTTTCCTTAAATAATTATAATTATACCCCCATTTCTAGACGAACGCGCTTTGGTACTATTGCAAATCCGTTAGAACTGATTGTTTTTTATAACGGTAGAGAAGAAGATAATTATTTAACACTTTTTAATGCAATTTCAGCAGATTTAGAAATCAATGAAAGATTAGCTCTCCGAGGAACTCTTTCTAGCTATAATACACAAGAAGAAGAACATTACGATATTTCAGCTTCTTACAACTTAGGAGAAGTAGATGCCAATATTGGGTCAGAAAACTTTGGAAATGTGGAATTTTCTCAAGGAATTGGATCTCAACTAAACCATGCTAGAAATGATTTAGATGCTTTGATTAGTAATGCACAAATCAGAGGGACCTATAAAAGAAAAAAACAGCAGTGGGATTTTGGTGTGAAATATCAAAATGAAGATATCAGAGAGCGCATTCGAGAATGGGAAACCATTGATTCCTTAGGTTTCGCTATACGTCCACCAAATCATAATACAAACAACCAACCCTATGTGCCTTTTGAGGGACCTATCACCCCTTTTCAAAATATTAGAGAAGACAACAAGGTGACAATCAATCGGATCTCTGGATTTATGCAATTGAACGAACGATTCTTTTGGAAAAATAATGAAATTTGGTATCATCTTGGAATTAGAGCACAAAACTGGACGGTTTCTTCCAAGAATAGTACCTCTAAAAATCAAACGATCATAAGCCCGAGAGCACAACTGGCCATTAAACCAGACTGGGAAAAAGACATGTTGTTTCGTTTATCTGGAGGTTGGTATTCTCAGCCCCCCTCTTACAGAGAACTAAAAAACTACAACGGTAAAATAAATATCAACGTGAAAGCTCAAAAGTCCATTCATTTTGTCGCTGGGATGGATTATAGCTTTAATATGTGGGAAAGACCTTTTAAACTAACTACAGAACTATATTTCAAAGACCTAAGCGATGTAAACGCATATTCCGTAGATAATGTTAGAATTAGATATCGTGCAGACAATGTAACCACTGGATATGCCCAGGGGTTTGACCTTCGTTTAAATGGAGAGTTTGTGCCTGGTAGCGAAAGTTGGGTGAGTCTGGGTTATTTAAAAACAGAAGAGAATATCGCGAATAGAGGTGCTATTTCTAGGCCTTCAGACCAGCGCCTAAAATTTGCAATTTTATTTCAAGATTATGTGCCAAATCTACCGAACTTAAAAGCATATTTAAATTTAGTCTACAATACTGGAGTGCCTGGAGGTGCGCCAGCATACGCAGATGTTTATCAATTTCAAAGACGTTTAAGAGACTATAAACGAGCAGACTTAGGGATTTCTTACGTTTTTTCAGATGCCAACAAACAATATGGAAGTGGATGGCTCTCCAAATTTAAAGAGTTAACAGTTGGCCTAGAACTTTTTAATATGTTCGATATTCAAAACTCCATCACCAACACCTGGGTTCGAGATGTGTATTCAAAAAATCAATTTGGAATCCC
>DPRC01000009.1:1378-11510 GCA_003537695.1 Polaribacter sp. | reverse complement strand
ATTTAATTGCTTTTTTACTATTTTTAATTTAAATCCACTATCCTAAAATCTGGGCAGCATGTGCTTTGGTTTTAACTTTTAAAATGATGTCTTCGATCAGACCCTTCTCAGAAATAATAAAAGTAGTTCTGTGAATTCCATCATATTCTTTTCCCATGAACTTCTTTGGTCCCCAAACATTAAAAGCTTCAATTACTATTTTATCCTCGTCCGCCAATAATGGGAACGGTAGTTCGTGCTTGTCAATCCAATTTTGCTGTCTTTTCGCAGCATCAGCACTTACTCCAAGTACATCGTAACCTTTGGATAAAAACACTTGGTAATTATCGCGCAAGTCACAGGCCTCGTTTGTGCACCCCGGAGTACTTGCTTTTGGATAAAAAAATAAAACTAATTTTTTACCCTCATAATCTGATAACTTAACCGTATTTCCCGCATTGTCCTTTGCCTCAAACTGTGGAGCTTTGTCCCCTATTTTTAATGCTGTCATGTTTGTTTTTTTAACAAATATACAACGTAACCGTCTTTTTAAAAAACCAAAATAAATAAGTTTTCAATAAGAACTTTGTAACTTGCACAGATTGAAATAATAAAAAATGAATAAAAAAGAAAAAGTACAATTTGTAATGGATACCTTAGAAGAAAAGTATCCAGAAATACCTATTCCTTTAGATCACAAGGATCCTTTTACACTCTTGATTGCTGTTTTATTATCTGCACAATGCACAGATGTTCGTGTGAATAAAATTACCCCAATACTCTTTGCTAAGGCAGACAATCCTTTCGATATGGTAAAGATGTCTGTAGCAGAAATAAAAGCAATTATAAGACCCTGTGGTTTGTCTCCTATGAAAAGTAAAGGGATTTACGGACTCTCTAAAATTTTAATTGAAAAATATAATGGAGAAGTGCCACAGAGCTTTGAAGGGTTGGAAGAGCTACCAGCAGTGGGGCACAAAACCGCTGGTGTTGTTATGAGTCAGGCATTTGGAATTCCTGCGTTCCCAGTAGACACCCATATTCACAGGCTACTTTGGCGCTGGAATTTGACCAATGGAAAAAGTGTTAAGCAAACAGAAAAAGATGCCAAAAGATTATTTCCTAAAGAACTATGGAATGATTTACACTTACAAATTATTTGGTATGGCCGAGAATTTTCACCTGCAAGAGGTTGGAATTTAGAGACGGATGTTATTACTAAAACCGTGGGAAGAAAAACACTTATAGATGCCTATTACAAAAAAAATAAAAAAAAGTAATTGCAGCTGCTTTAAGATCGCTCCTTTCTTAAATAAATTGATAAAAAAAACTCCAGCATGTGCTGAAGCTTTTTCAATTTCTAATTCAAATTAAGTTCAATTAACTCACAAGATTTAGTTTTAACAACTCTTAACGATTTGGAAAAATTGATCAAAAACTGAACTGTTTCTTTCGTAGGCCGCTCCTGTAAATCAGGAGACTTTTTTAAGTAAATTTGCATCATAGAGAAAGTTTAGTTGACTGATTATAAATCTTTAACGATGCAAAATTTAATTTATTGTTAGTGCACTAAGATAATTTTATGCTTCTCTATTAATTTACGCATATTGATGAGCGCATATCGCATTCTACCTAGAGCGGTATTAATACTCACGCCTGTATTTTCACTGATTTCTTTAAAGCTCATGTCTTTGTACATGCGCATCACTAAAACTTCTTTTTGTTCTTCAGGAAGCTCACTTATCAATTCTCTTACATCGTCGTATATCTGTTCTTGAATCAACCGCTTTTCTGCGTTCATAGTACCATCATGCAACACCGAAAAGATATTAAACTCATCTGTGTTTTTAAAGAAGGGCATTCTATTATTTTTTCTAAAATGATCAATTACTAAATTATGAGCAATACGCATTACCCAGGGTAAAAACTTACCTTCTTCATTGTATTTTCCTTTTTTTAAAGTTTTAATTACTTTGATAAAAGTATCCTGAAAAATATCTTCGGTAAGATCTTTATCTTGTATTTTACTATAAATAAAACTGAATAGACGTTGCTGATGCTTATTGATTAATATTGATAAAGAAGCTTCTTTACCACTGATATAATCACTTACTAAAACACTATCTTTAATTGAATTTTTATGTACCATAGCTACTTTGAAAAGCAAAAGAGCTTTTCTTTATTATTAAATATTAATAATTCTTAAAGTAGTTTTGTAGCTATAAAGGTCTAAATTTCTGTAGTTTATTAGTTACAAATATGAATATTATTTATTAATAGAACAAGTTTTTTGTAAAAAACATTTTACCAGCTGTTAAATGAGTTTATTTTTTGGTAAATTTATAGATTATATTTTTTGATACATGAAGACAGATATTTCCGCAGTAAACCCGAAAGAAAACATCATTATAAAAGGAGCAAAACTCCATAATTTAAAAAATATTGACGTTGTAATTCCTAGAAATAAATTAGTAGTAATCACAGGATTGTCCGGGTCCGGAAAGTCCTCGTTAGCCTTTGATACTTTATATGCCGAAGGACAAAGACGATATGTAGAAAGTTTAAGTTCCTATGCAAGGCAGTTTTTAGGAAAATTACACAAACCAAAAGTTGACTATATCAAAGGAATTGCACCTGCAATTGCTATTGAACAAAAAGTGAACTCGACCAACCCACGTTCTACCGTAGGCACCTCCACCGAAATTTACGATTATATAAAATTACTATTCGCTAGAATTGGGAAAACCTTCTCTCCTATTTCTGGAAAGGAAGTAAAAAAGGACACCGTTTCTGATGTTATTAATTTTATTAAAAAATATGATAGCAATACAAAGTTACTATTACTGTCTCCCGTTACAATTGACGAAAAGAGAGATTTAAAGACGGTTTTACAGGTTTTAGAACAACAGGGCTACGCACGTTTAAAGTGGAATGATACTGTTCACAGAATTGCAGATTTTCCGCAAGAAAAATTTAAAGGGGAACCACTATTCTTGGTGGTAGACCGCGTAGTAACGAAAGAGGATGAAGATTTTTACAACCGATTGGCAGATGCCGTTCAAACTGCCTTTTTTGAAGGGAAGGGAACTTGTTTTATTGAAAGTATAACGGATCAAAAAATAGCTGAATTTAGTAATAAATTTGCCTTAGACGGACTTAGCTTTTTAGAACCCAACACCCATTTATTTAGTTTCAACAATCCCTATGGTGCATGCCCAACCTGCGAGGGATATGGAAATGTCATAGGAATTGATAAAGATTTAGTCGTTCCTAATACTGGCTTATCAATTTTTGAGGATGCAATATTTCCTTTTAAAACTCCTTCCTATCTTCATTACAAAGAACATTTAATTGAAGTTGCCTATCAATTTGACCTCCCGATTCATAAACCTTGGTTCGAATTGTCAGAAAAACAAAAAGAATTGGTTTGGAATGGAAACAGTTCTTTTCGCGGAATTCATCACTTCTTTTCTATTTTAGAAGAAAAAAGTTATAAAATCCAAAACAGAGTAATGCTTTCTCGCTATCGCGGGAAAACAAAATGTACTACATGTGATGGAAAAAGGCTCCGAGACGAAACAAATTATGTAAAAATAAATGAGAAAAATATTTCTGATTTAGTAGCACTTCCTTTGGACGAACTCGCAGCATTCTTTGCAAGCTTGCAGTTAGATATACACCAAGAAAAAATTGGAAAACGCTTGCTTACAGAAATAAATAATCGACTCCAGTTTTTAACAGATGTTGGTTTAAATTACTTGACAATCAATAGAACATCCAATACCCTTTCCGGAGGTGAAAGTCAGCGCATCAACTTGGCAACTTCTTTGGGGAGCTCTTTAGTGGGCTCTATGTATATTTTAGATGAACCAAGTATTGGACTGCATCCAAAAGATACCGAGCGCCTCATTCGTGTATTAAAAGATCTGCGGAATTTAGGAAATACCGTGATTGTGGTGGAACATGACGAAGACATTATGAAGGAAGCTGATTATATCATAGACATCGGACCGGAAGCCGGTACTTTTGGTGGACATGTTGTTGCTGAAGGAGATTTTAAAGCGATCTTAAAAAGTGACTCTTTAACCGCAAAGTATCTGAATGAAGACTTAAAAATTGAAGTTCCCACAAAGCGAAGAAGCACCTTAAATCGGATTGAAATTATTGGCGCCCGAGAAAATAATTTACAAAATATAGATGTTACTTTTCCTCTAAATTGTTTGTCGGTTATTACGGGGGTTTCCGGATCGGGAAAGAGCACGTTGGTAAAAAATATTTTATATCCAATATTACAAAAAAAACTAATTGGTCACGGAAATAAAATAGGACAACACACGGCTATCAAGGGAGATTTTGATACTTTAAAACATGTAGAATTTATAGACCAAAACCCTATTGGGCGTTCTTCTCGATCAAACCCAGTGACCTATATTAAGGCCTATGACGATATCAGAGCCTTATTCTCAAATCAAAAACTATCTACCATACGCAACTACAAACCCAAACATTTTTCTTTCAATGTAGAAGGCGGTCGCTGCGAAGTCTGCAAAGGAGAAGGCGAAGTGACTATAGAAATGCAATTTATGGCAGATGTGCACTTAGAGTGTGATGTTTGTAATGGAAAACGTTTTAAGAAGGAAGTTTTAGAAGTAAAATATGATGGAAAATCTATTGATGATATTTTAAACCTCACCATCGATGATGCTGTCGCTTTTTTCTCTGAAAATTTAGTCACAAAAATTGCGCAAAAATTAAAACCGTTGCAAGATGTTGGTTTGGGGTATGTTCAGTTAGGACAATCCTCTTCTACCCTCTCTGGTGGTGAAGCCCAACGCATAAAGCTAGCTTCTTTTTTAGTGAAAGGACATACAAAGGACAAAGCATTGTTTATTTTTGATGAACCTACGACAGGCCTTCATTTTCATGATATAAAAAAATTATTAGCTTCTTTCAATGCATTAATTGAAAAAGGACATTCTATTGTTGTGATTGAGCACAATATAGAGCTGATTAAATGTGCAGATTACATTATTGATTTGGGTCCAGAAGGTGGCAAGAATGGGGGAAATCTAATTTTTCAAGGAACCCCTGAAAAATTGGCAAAAAATAAAAAATCACATACCGCAAAATATTTGGCTGAAAAGCTGCTTTTTTAGTCATGTGGGCAAGGAGTGCTCTTTCAAGGTTAAAAAATAGGAGCACAAAAAAAGCCTCTTATTTCTAAGAAGCTTTATTTCTGGGTGGAAGACGGGACTCGAACCCGCGACACTCGGTACCACAAACCGATACTCTAACCAACTGAGCTACAACCACCATATAATTGCGGGTGCAAATATAATTATTTTTTCTATTCTAAGAAGATAAAAAATTAAATTAATTTGCTTAAATTTTCTACAGCTACGTAACGCTCTGAAGTAAAACCTTCTGCATGTTCAACGCCAATCAATCTTCCCAAATCCTTTGCTCTATAATTTATACTGTCGATAAAGTTTTTACTGGTAATGGGTGTTTCCGGCTCAGTGCTCTTAGGATCGTAAAACTGAGAGGAATAGGCCAATACTGCAGCTGTTTTTGCAGGAATAAAACCTGTTACATCAACCACAAAGTGGGGCGTACTATTTTTCCACTGCACGTAATGGTATACCTGCTTTGGACGCCATTTTTCTTGTTTTTCGTCTTCTAGTGTGGTCACAACCTTCACTAAACCACTTAAAAAACAGGCATCAGAAACTAATTGACTTCCTTTACCATGGTCTATATGACGATCATCAACGGCATTGCACAAAACAATGTCTGGTTGGTATTTTCGAATCATTTTCACCACCTCTAATTGATGCTTTTTATCGTTTGTAAAAAAACCATCTGAAAAACCTAGATTTTCGCGGATAGCAACTCCTAAAATTTCTGCAGCGTTCCGCGCTTCTATTATTCGGAGTTCTCCAGAACCCCGGGTTCCTAACTCACCACATGTTAAATCTATAATCCCTACTTTTTTACCCAAAGAAATCTCTTTCGCAATCGTCCCACCACATCCTAATTCAGCATCATCTGGATGTGCTCCAAAAACTAATATATCTAACTTCATGCTTTACTTTTATTTATTTATATCTATCTCCATTAAAAAACGCTTCTACAGCATTTAATCTTAAGCTTTTCACCAGGACCTACCCATTCCTTTTATGCACACTTTTTATAGCTTGCGCAATATCTTCAATTAAGTCTTCCGATTCTTCAATACCGACCGAAAAACGGATTAAACCCTCTTTTATCCCTCTTTCTAAACGTTCTTCTGCGCTTAATAAAGCATGTGTAGTCTGGGCTGGGCTCACTGTTGTACTTTCTAAACCCGCTAAACTTAAAGAAGGCTTTATCAATTTTAATGCATTCTGAAAATCCATTGCATCAATTCCGTCAATTAACTCAAAAGACAGCATCGCTCCAAAACCTTTCATTTGCTTTTTTGCTAGTTCGTGCTGTGGATGGCTTTTTAAACCTGGATAATACACCCGGTCTATATTTTTATTATTTTCTAAATATTCTGCCATTTTTTGCGCATTCTTCGTTTGCTCTTTTACACGAAGGTTTAATGTTTTCAAACTTCTTTCTAACAACCAAACATTCTGATCACTTAAGTTTCCACCAAAATTAATTGCTGTCTTCCAAATTTGAGCAATGTGCTCTTTTGAAGCAGCAATAGCTCCGGCAGAAATATCTGAATGCCCTCCCATATATTTTGTAGCAGAATGCACGATTATATCAATACCAAAATCAGCTGGATTTTGATTTATTGGAGATGCAAATGTATTGTCAATCATTGTTATCACCCCACTTTCTTTTGCCAAAGCAGCAATTTCTGCAATGTCCGTGATTCCTAGCAACGGATTTGAAGGGGTTTCAATATAAAGTATTTTTGTGTTTTCTTTAAGCAATGTCTTAAAATCCGAAGCCTTGTCAGATTCTGTAAAGGAGTATTCTATTCCGTACTTCTCAAATTCTGCAACCACTAAGTTAAAAGTACCTCCATAAATTACGTGTTGAATAATTACGTGATCTCCAGACTTTAAGAAAGCAAACATCGCAGAAGAAATTGCAGCCATCCCAGAACCAAAAATTAAACCATCTTCTGTATGCTCTAATGCTGCTATTTTTTTACATAACATTTCTTGATTTGGAGTATTAAAATATCTTGGATATCGTTTAATATCTACCCCATCGAAAGCATAAGAAGTAGACATAAACATTGGCGATACTGCACCCTTAAACTGCTCATCTTTCACTTCCCCTGTGTGCACACAAATGGTGTTTATTCCTAACTTTTTAGAATCTTTCATTAAATCAATTTTATAACAGCTAATTTACTAAAAGCAATTCTAAATTTCTATAAATTTTGAATATCTTCGCTATAATGATATCAGTACTAATTATTGGGAACGGAAATGTAGCAACACATTTAGAAAAGGCTTTTTTAAGCGCTAACACCATTGCTGTTAAAAAAATAAGTTCTCGGAAATTAGAAAGTATACCAAATGCTATGGTCACCATTCTTGCCGTTTCAGATGATGCTATTGCCACCATTTCTTCAAACATAAAAAATTCTTTAGTAGTGCACACTTCTGGTAGTTTTTCGATGGAAGCTTTAAAAAACAGCACTCATAAGGGTGTTTTTTATATGTTGCAAACCTTTTCGAAAGAGAAAGAAATCGATTTTTCTGCAGTCCCTTTTTGCCTAGAAGCTGAAAATGATGAGGATTACCTATTGCTTGAAAGAGTAGCGAGAACAATTGGAGTAAAGATATACGCTGTAAATTCTAAACAAAGAAAAGCCTTGCATGTTGCTGCTGTTTTTGTAAATAACTTTACAAACCACCTGTATACAATAGGAAATGATATTTGCGAAAAAAATCAGGTTCCCTTTGAAATTTTACACCCTTTAATTCAGGAAACATCAGAAAAAATTAAAATCCTGTCTCCAAAAAAAGCGCAAACAGGTCCCGCCATTAGAAATGACGAAAGAACAATAAAAAATCATTTAAAAGGGCTACCTAAAGACCAACGAAAAATTTACAAACTCATCACTCAAGCGATTAAAAATGGAAATTAGTTACAAGCAGTTATTACCAAAAGTTAATACATTTATTTTTGATGTTGATGGCGTTTTAACAAACGGAATATTAACCATAATGCCCGATGGTGAATTGGTAAGACATATGAATGTAAAAGATGGGTACGCAATGAAAAACGCCCTAAATAAAGGCTACCGGGTTTGCATCATATCTGGCGGAACCAATGAAGGTGTTAGAACACGTTTAGCAGCCTTAGGAATTGAAGACATCTATTTAGGTGCGCATGATAAAATAAAACAATACCAAGAATTGGTAAAAAAATACAACTTACAACCAGAGAATGTATTATATATGGGTGATGATGTTCCAGATTACCCAGTAATGAAGGTCGTAGGTATCGCAGCTTGCCCAAATGATGCAGTGCAAGAAATTCAAAGCATTTCTACTTATATTTCAAATAAAAAAGGAGGAGATGGCTGCGTAAGAGATGTCATTGAACAAGTAATGAGAGTACAGCAAAAATGGGATGAAAACTTTGATGCCAGATTATGATTTTATTAACAAAAAGTTTCTTTCATGATTTATATATTGCAATTTAAAATTAATTAACATTCTATGAAAAAGAGACTTTTGACTTTCTTCTTAATTGCATTCTCAATAGCAATAAACGCGCAAACTATTTTCGGTAAATGGTATTCTAAAGATGAAATGGGTAAAATTGACTCTGTTATTGAAGTTTATGAAAAAAATGAAAAAGCCTTTGCAAAAATAAGTGAATTGTGGTACCGAGGGTCGCGGGTTACAGATCCTAAAGGACTAAATGAAGTTTGCGATTTGTGCGAAGGTGAAAATAAAGGGAAGAAAAAATTAGGCTTAAATATCTTAGCGGATTTACAAAAAGATGGCAACGAATGGTCCGGAGGAACTATTTTAGACCCAAGAAATGGTAAAATATACACCTGTTATATTGAGTTAATAAACCCTCATAAATTAAAAATAAGAGCATATTTAGGTATTACTTTATTAGGCAGAACTGTTTATTTAGAAAGAGTTGGGGTACAGTTATAATTAGATGTTAGAGAGAATTAAAACACAATCAACAAGCTTAAATAAAAATTAATCTTCACAATTATTCTATTTAACAACATACTCAATTAACCCAACGCGTGTCAGTCTAAGCCTGTCGAAGACTACTTATATTTAATATATACTTCGACACGTTCAGTATGACATTGGCCTTTTTTATTTTTTGAAGGATATATTTTAGCAGTAAATAGAAAAAGACACTGCATGTCTAATTCTTCTCTTCCAGCATTGGCACAAAAGCAAAATCTCCTAATTCGTGTTTTTCAAATTCTTTAGCAGACTTCCGAATAAATAGCGTCATTATTTGTGTTTTATCGCCAACAGGAATTAACAACTTCCCTCCTATTTTTAATTGTGCTAACAACGGATTCGGAACAAAAGGAGCACCTGCGGTCACAATAATTTTATCGAAAGGAGCTTGTTCTTTCAAGCCTATATACCCATCTCCAAAAATAAATTTCTTTGGCTTATAGCCAATCTTAGGTAAAAACAAAGAAGTTCTTTTAAATAATTCTTGCTGTCTTTCTATGGAATATACTTCTGCTTTTAACTCTAGTAAAACAGCTGTTTGATAGCCTGATCCCGTACCAATTTCCAACACTTTATCGCCTGATTTTATTTCTAAAGTTTGCGACTGAAAAGCCACCGTATACGGCTGGGAAATTGTTTGTTCTGCAGCGATGGGAAATGCCTTGTCCTGATATGCATGATTTTCAAAACTAGAATCAATAAACAAATGCCTTGGTATTTTCCGGATGGCGTTGAGCACATTCGCATCTACAATTCCTTTTGCTATTAATATAGTAGCAAGTTGATTTCTAAGTCCTTGGTGTTTTGAAGTATCTTTCAATTTTAATAAATTTATAGAGTCTAAAAATAGTAATAATTATAAATACATTCTTATAAAATTGTATCTTTGTTTTCGTTGAAAATTTCTGATATTTATACAGAAAATTCAAAACAAATAAAACAACGTCATTCTTAAGAGTTTATCAGTGAACAAG
>DPRC01000009.1:0-980 GCA_003537695.1 Polaribacter sp. | reverse complement strand
GATAAAATTACACAGATATGCTAAAAGCAGGAGTTTTAGGTGCCGGTCATCTAGGAAAAATACATTTACGATTGTTAGAACAGTCAGAAAAATATGAATTGGTGGGTTTCTTTGATCCATTTACAGAAAATGCAGAAAAAGTAGCTAAAGAATTTGGATACCGATTATTCGACTCCATTGAAGCATTAGTGGCAGCCGTAGAAGTTGTAGATATTGTAACCCCCACCTTGTCACATTTTGAATGTGCTAAAATGGCAATTGAAAAAGGGCGACATATTTTTATCGAGAAACCAATTACGAAGACTGTTCAAGAAGCAGAGGCTATTAAAACATTAGCAAGTCAATTTCACGTGCAAGGTCAAGTTGGCCATGTAGAACGATTTAACCCTGCATTTACAGCTGTAAAGGATAAAATAGACACTCCAATGTTTGTTGAAACACATCGATTGGCAGAGTTTAATCCAAGAGGGACCGATGTCCCAGTAGTTTTAGATTTAATGATTCACGACATCGATATTATTCTTTCTGTCATCGATTCTAAAGTGAAAAAGGTACATGCTAGTGGCATCTCTGTTATTTCTGAAACTCCTGATATTGCAAATGCACGAATTGAGTTTGAAAATGGGTGCGTTGCAAATTTAACAGCGAGTAGAATTTCAATGAAAAATATGCGAAAAACACGTTTTTTTCAAAAGGACGCTTATATTTCTGTTGATTTTTTGGAAAAGAAATCAGAAATTGTTCGCATGAAAGATGTTCCTAACAATCCTGACGAATTTGCAATGATTTTGCAAAATGCAGAAGGTATTAAAAAACAAATTTACTTTGACAATCCTGAGATTGAAAATAACAATGCTATCTTAGATGAACTCGAGTCCTTTGCAGACGCCATTGAAAATGGCACCAAACCGGTAGTCTCTTTGCGCCAAGGTGCAGAAGCGTTGAGAGTTGCACAAATGATTATTGATTGCTTTTAAGTA
>DPRC01000082.1:865-5966 GCA_003537695.1 Polaribacter sp. | reverse complement strand
CAAGTTGATATTGCCGTTGCAAACGTATTGTGTCAGCGAAATATTGAAACCTTTTCAGCTGCTAAAAAATATTTTCGTCCAAGCTTGTCCGAGATTCATGATCCTTTTTTAATGAAAGATATGGACCTTGCAACTGCAAGGATTGAAAGGGCCATTGCAAACAACGAAAATATTTTAATTTATGGGGATTATGATGTGGATGGCACCACTTCTGTTGCCTTGGTTTCATCGTATTTAAAAACCATCACTCCAAATATAGCAACGTATATTCCAGACAGATATGCAGAAGGGTATGGCATCTCTTATCTGGGGATTGATTTTGCGCAAGACAATGATTTCTCCTTAATTATTGCCTTAGATTGTGGTATTAAAGCACTTGAGAAAGTAGCCTATGCAACTGAACGAAATATTGATTTTATTATTTGTGACCACCACAAACCTGGGAAAGAAATTCCAAAAGCAGCTGCAGTTTTAAACCCAAAAAGAGCTGACTGCAGGTATCCTTTTGACGAGCTTTGCGGTTGCGGTGTTGGCTTTAAACTCATTCAAGCACTGGGTGTTTCTAGAAGTCAAAGCATTACAGATTTTGTTCCTTATTTAGACTTGGTAGCTACTGCAATTGCCGCAGATATTGTACCGATGATTGGAGAAAACCGCGTTTTAACCTATTATGGTTTGCAGGTGATCAATCAAAACCCAAGAAACGGAATCAAAGCCATTATTCAGCAAACAAACAAAACAGTACTCACCATTACAGATGTTGTTTTTACCATTGCACCAAGAATTAATGCGGCAGGACGCATGAAACACGGAAATTATGCTGTTGAACTCTTGACAGAAATGGAGTTGGACGCCGCCATTACCTTTGCTGCTGCTATTGAAATATTTAATGCAGATAGAAAAGACTTGGATAAAAAAATTACCGACCAAGCACTCATTCAAATTATTGATCAGAAAGAAGAAGACCAATTTTCTACTGTTGTCTTTCAAGAAGATTGGCACAAAGGAGTCATTGGTATTGTAGCTTCTAGATTGATAGAAAAATACTACAGACCTACCTTGGTATTCACAAAAAGTGGCGATATGTTAGCTGCATCTGCACGCTCTGTAAAAGGATTTGATGTATATGCTGCGTTGGAAGCATGCAGTGAATTTATAACACAATTTGGGGGGCATAAATATGCTGCCGGTTTAACACTGTTGCCAGAAAACTATCACCATTTTAAAAACAAGTTTGAAGAAGTTGTTGAAAGCACCATTGATAAAAATTTATTAACTCCAGAAATTTCTATAGATACCGCCATCGACTTGTCTGAAATCACCCCTAAATTTTTTAGAATTATTCAGCAAATGGGCCCTTTTGGACCCCTGAATATGAAGCCTACTTTTACTTCTACCTGTGTTCGAGACAATGGGTATGGAAAGCAGGTTGGAGCAGATAAAACACATTTAAAACTAACTGTTTTCCAGGGTGACAATCAAAAAACATACAGTGCAATCGGTTTTAATTTAGGGGCTAAAATAGCGCTTGTAAAAAACGACTTTGATATTGTGTATGCCTTGGATGAAAATGAATGGAATGGTGTGAAGTCTGTGCAGTTACTTTTAAAGGATTTGAAATAAGAATGTTTTTTTTGTGTTGACCTGGAAACTTCAAAACTGCATGCTTCCAGAACTCTTTTGAAAGCTGTGTTTCTAATTTGCACTCCCTGAATCGCTGAAATGAGTCCTTTTCAGAATGACATAAAACTAGGCTTCCATAGCCATTAAAACCATTTTCAATTCCATGTAGGTGATACTCCCGTTTACTTTCTCTTTTAAGGCTGTCAATCCTTTTACAGCTCCTGCAGCCTCTATTTCATCTCGAATTTTCTTATATCTTTTTAATTCGATCAATTCTAAGACATCGATCTCTCCAGAAGGGATGTAATTTGCCAAGTGATTCTCAATGGTACCAGCAGTTAAACTGCGTTCTTTTGCAATGTCTTTTATTGAAAGTCCCGATTTAAACAGCTCAAAGGAAACTTGCTTGGTGGGTTTTTTATCTTCTTTCTTTTGTTCATTAAACTTATTAATCCCGTTTTCTGTACAATAAGCTTCAATTGCCTCTATAATTTCGTCGCCGTATTTTGAAACGCGCGTTTTCCCCATACCCACAATCTTTATCAAGGCCGCTTCTGATCTGGGTAGTTCATCGCAGAGTGCATAGAGTGTTTCCTGAGTGAAAATTTGAAAATGTGGAATTTCTAAAGACTTTGAAATTTCATCTCTTAACGCTCGTAATTTTATTGCTAAAATTGGATCTCGTTTAGAGGCCAGTGTTTTCTTTTTAACGGGTGCTGTTTTTTGCAAGACCGCCTTTGCTCTTACTTCCAGATAGGCTAATACCCTAAAACTATTGGTCATTTTATGCAAAGTAAACAGTTTTTCCTCCAGCTTTTCTTGCAAGGATTCAAACTGTTTCGAAAAATCTTTTTGTACTGCTTTATTATCTGTAGAAAAAGAAATTTCCGCTAGTGGTTTTTCAATATTATTCTTTGCGTTTTGGAGAAAATAAGCAATGGCCTTTGTAAAACGTTCTTGAATCTGAGTGCTATTTTCCGGCAAAATAGCCTCCTCGGAAATTTGTAACAATTGATTTTTAAAACCGCTCGCAACTTTCATGAGTGCCACCACTCCATCATCTTTTATCGTTTGCAAATGATCGATAACAGCTCCTTTGATACTTGTTTGATTCTTATAAAAAATATCAATCAATCTGGTTACAGGATACAGTAGTGGCTGAAAATCGAACAACTCTGCAATTAAATTCAATTGGAAATTTTTTTCCGATGTGTTTAAAATATCTTCATCAGGGTGGTTTTCTTCTACACCTTCATTAAAAAGACTAACGGTACTGTCATTAATAATGGCACTGCTGGTAATGGGTGTTTTTAAAACCAAGCCCTCCAATGAAGTACATCTACTAAGGGCTACATACGTTTGCCCGTGGGCAAAAGAAGCTTCAGCATCTATTATGGCTCTTTCAAAAGTTAAACCCTGACTCTTATGAATGGTAATTGCCCATGCCAAACGCAACGGAATTTGCGTAAAAGCGCCAATCATCTCTTCCTTTATTGCTTTTGTTTCTTCGTTAATGGAGTAATTGATGTTCGACCAAGTTTCTTTTTCTGTAATAATTTCATCGACTTCATCTCCACATTGCACAGCAACGGACTCCTTAGTGATTGCTGTAATAATTCCTATCTTTCCGTTGTAATATCTTTTTTCTGTAGACGAATCATTTTTTATGAACATGACTTGTGCCCCTACTTTCAATTCTAATCTTTCTGCATTTGGAAATGCATTCTCACTAAACTTTCCTGAAATAATTGCATTAAAAAAAACAGGTTTAATTTTAAGCGTATTGAGCTCAGAATTATTGATCAGATTCGCCCTATTATTGTGTGTGGTTAACGTAATATATCCTTCTTCTTTGGATGGAGAAAAAGAAGGGTTGTAATTTTTATTTAAAATTTTTGCAGAAGCATCCGACAGGGTATTTGTTCTAATTTCATTTAAAATTTTTATAAAAACCTCGTTTTTCTGGCGGTAAATATGTTTCAATTCTATGGAAACTACATTGGCTTCTTGATATGCTTTTGAACTAAAAAAGTACACCGTGTCATAGTGCTGTTGGAGTAAACTCCATTCGTTTGGTTTTACTACTGGTGCTAATTGTTGCAAATCTCCAATCATTAAAATTTGTGCACCTCCAAATACTTTATTCCGATTTTTATAACGACGCATTACCTGATCTATGGCATCTAACAAATCTGCACGCACCATACTAATTTCATCAATAATTACTAAATCTAAAGATTTAATAATATCGATTTTCGTTTTTGAAAACTTTCGTTGTTGATTTGTATTTGCAATCTGATTTGGCAAGATAGGCCCAAAAGGCATCTGAAAAAACGAATGAATGGTTACGCCTTTTGCATTGATTGCTGCAACACCTGTGGGTGCAACAATGACCATTCTTTTTAAAGACTCGCTTTTAATTTTATGTAAAAAAGTAGTTTTCCCGGTACCCGCTTTCCCTGTAATAAAAAGATTTCTATCCGTTTTCTCTATGAATTGCACGGCAAGTTCTAGTTCAGGGTTTTTGACCATTTTAACTTTTTTATGCAAGGTAAACATTCAAGAATAATTTCATAAAAAATAGCACTAAAAATGAGTAAAGTTATTTCATCATTTGTGCTGCTATATTTCGCATGTCATATCTGTGTCGCATCCGTGTCACATCTCTTGCCTGTAAATCTCATAACTGAAGAAAAGTGAATCCCTATCTTTGTCCCATAACTAATATTAAAAAAACATGGAACCCACTGAAATTAATTTAAGAGCTCTTAAAGAAATGAGATTGAAACGCCATTGGTCGCAAGAACAATTAGCAGAGATGAGTGGATTGAGTATTCGAACGATACAACGGATTGAAAATGGTGAAAATGCAGGTTTCGAATCCTTAAAATCCTTAGCAGCTGTTTTTGAGATTGTTCTTGTAGATTCCGATAAAGAGGAAGAAAGAACACAAATTAGAGAAGAGGAAACCTACATTCAAAATATAAAAGGATTCTATAAGCTTCTTGCCATTGCAATTTTAAGTTTAATAGCTCCCGTTATTCTTGCAATTAATGATGCTTCTAATTGGGGTGTTTTTTTCTGGCTACTTCTTTCTTGGATTGTCATCATAGGAATTTATACGCTTAATGTTTTTGACTTTTTTGGAGAGGAATGGAAACAAAAATTAATACAAAAGAAATTCAAAAAAGACTAGCAAAAAATCACAGACAAAAGTGCCGTATTAAATAATTTTCTGTATCCACTTAAAATACTTGAAAGGCGCATATTTCAATGGGATATCTATCCATGTTGGTGTTGTTACTACCGCTCTTTTATTGCTAAAAGCTAAAAAACTCTCATGACCGTGGTAATTTCCGATGCCACTGTTTCCAACACCGCCAAATGGCAAATTATGGTTGCTAATATGCATTAATGTATCATTAATACAGGCACCTCCAGAGCTTGTCTTCGCTAAGATCGTTTGCGCTTTTTTAGT
>DPRC01000082.1:0-542 GCA_003537695.1 Polaribacter sp. | reverse complement strand
CGTTTGCGCTTTCTTAGTGTTTCCAAAATAATACAAGGCCAATGGCTTTTCATTTTTATTGACATAATCTATAGCAGTATCGATGTGTTTAAAACTCAATACAGGTAAAATAGGTCCAAATATTTCTTCTTGCATTATCAGAAAATCAGGAGTAACGTCCTCTATAATTGTAGGAGCAACAAATTTTTCTGCAACATCCACTTCGCCTCCTGTGTGTATTTTTCCTTGCTTTAACAAACTACGCAATCTTTCTACTGCTTGCTCATTTACAATACGAGGATACAAACGGTTTTGCTTGATTGCATGGCCATACATCAACTTTATTTGCTCTGCCATCTTATCCAGCAACTCTTTTTTGATCGACTGGTGTGCAAATAAATAATCTGGAGCAATACAAGTTTGCCCTGCATTGATTAATTTTCCCCATATAATACGTTTTGCTGCGCGCTCTAAATCGGCATCTTCATCAACAATACACGGACTTTTTCCTCCCAACTCTAAAATTACAGGTGTTAAGTTTTCAGCCGCAGCTTTCATCACCA
>DPRC01000006.1 GCA_003537695.1 Polaribacter sp. | reverse complement strand
TTTAAAAATTCTATATCCTACGCATCTGACGTGATTTTTTTTAAAACTATCCGCAATTATCCCTGAATTTGAATCATTTACTACAATAGTAGATGCGCCATAGGGACCAGAACAACTTATGAATAAGAAAACAAAAAGAAGCTTTATTATTATATTTTTCAAAAATGGAAATTAATAGTAAAAGAACGATACCTAAGTGAATCATTCGATATGCAAACTGAAATCATAGTTCACAAATAATAGCATATTTATGCTTGACCCGTTGGACCAAAGTTCATTGGAACTGGAGGACGTTCATAATCCTTAATTTCACCGTTAGCTTGCTCAAATTTCCTAACATTATCTGCCAAAGCCTTTGCCAACCTTTTTGCATGTTGTGGTGTTAAGATAATTCTAGACTTTACTTTTGCCTTTGGAACCCCTGGCATAATATTAATAAAATCAACAATAAATTCTGAGACCGAATGATTGATAATTGCCAAGTTAGAATAGGTTCCCTCTGCAATTTCCTGATCTAACTCTATGTTTAATTGCCCGTCTTTATTTTGATTTTCTTCCATATATAGTAGTTGTTTTAATTTGAATTAAACTCTCTGAATCTTTCGTAAAAAAAAAGTTGAATTGAATATTGTAAACAAGTTACAGTAAACAATCCAACTTTTAAACTTTAAAACGTATCAACGTTTTTATTTAGAAACTTTTCTCTATTTCGTCCTTGGGACCAACTAGAATCTTTTCGTAAGATCTCATTCCTGTTCCTGCTGGAATTCTCTTACCAACAATCACATTCTCTTTCAATCCTTCTAAAGTATCTATTTTACCACTTACAGCAGCCTCATTTAATACTTTTGTAGTTTCTTGGAAAGAAGCTGCAGAAATAAATGATTTTGTTTGAAGTGATGCTCTCGTAATTCCTTGTAAAACTTGCTCTGCTGTCGCTGGCTTCGCATCTCTTGCTTCTACTAAGTTTTGATCATTTCTTCTTAACAAAGAATTTTCATCTCTTAATTGACGCGCAGAAATAATTTGACCTGCTTTTAAGTTCTCAGAATCTCCAGCTTCTTCAACAACCTTCATTCCGTAAATTGCATCATTGTCTTTGATAAAGTCAATTTTATGAATCAGTTGATTCTCTAAGAATAAAGTATCTCCAGAATCAATAATCTTAACTTTACGCATCATTTGACGCACAACAACTTCGAAATGCTTGTCATTAATTTTCACACCTTGCAAACGATATACTTCTTGTATTTCATTTACTAAGTATTCTTGCACTGCCGCAGGCCCCTTAATTCTTAAGATATCTGAAGGAGTTGTTGCTCCGTCTGATAATGGCATCCCAGCTTTGATAAAGTCATTTTCTTGAACTAAAATCTGATTCGATAGTTTTACTAAATACTTACTAATGTCTCCAGTTTTAGATTCAACAATAATTTCTCTATTTCCTCGCTTAATTTTCCCAAAAGAAACAACACCGTCAATCTCTGAAACTACAGATGGATTGGAAGGGTTACGTGCTTCGAATAACTCTGTTACTCTTGGTAAACCTCCTGTAATATCTCCTGCTTTTCCAGATTTTCTTGGAATTTTAACCAACGTGTGCCCTGCTTCAACCTTGTCTCCATCGCTAATCATCAAGTGTGCACCTACCGGTAAACTATAAGAACGCAATGCATTCCCATCTTTGTCTTCAATAATTAAAGAAGCAATGATTTTCTTGTTTTTAGAATCGATCATTACTTTTTCTTGGAATCCTGTTTGTTCATCAATTTCTACAGAGTAGTTAATTCCCTGTTGTAAATTATCAAACTTCACTTTTCCTTCGAACTCAGAAACAATTACACCGTTAAAAGGATCCCATTGTACAATCGTATCTCCTTTTTTGATTGTTTTTCTGTCTTTGTCGAAAATAATCGAACCATAAGGCAGAATATTTGTACTCTGTGTAATCCCTGTTTTCTTATCTATAATTTTAATCTCTGCTGTTCTAGATATAATGATATCAATAGCAGTCCCTTCTTTGTCTTTACCAGCAACAGTTCTTAAATCCTCAATATTTACAGTACCGTCAAACTTCGCTATTAACTTATTCTCTTGAGAGATATTCCCCGCAACTCCACCAACGTGGAATGTACGTAAGGTTAACTGCGTACCTGGCTCTCCAATAGATTGTGCTGCAATTACACCAACCGCTTCACCAATTTGAACTTTGTTCAGTGTTGATAAACTCTGGCCATAACATTTTGCACAAATACCTTTTGTAGATTCACATGATAATGGAGATCTTACTTCAATACTATCAATTCCTGATTTTTCAACAGCAACTGCTAGTTTATACGTAATTGGCTCATTTGCAGAGATAATTAAATCTTCCGTCAATGGGTGGTATACGTCGTTTAGTGAAACACGTCCTTCAATTCTATCTGATATCGATTCTACAATCTCATCATTCTTCTTCAATGGAGCAACTTCAACTCCTCTTAACGTACCACAATCTTCTTCATTTACAATAACATCTTGAGAAACATCTACCAATCTACGTGTTAAGTAACCTGCATCTGCCGTTTTTAAAGCGGTATCTGCTAATCCTTTACGTGCACCGTGTGTCGAGATAAAATATTCAAGAATTGACAGTCCTTCCTTAAAGTTAGAAAGAATTGGATTCTCAATAATTTCTCCACCACCTGCAGTAGATTTTTTAGGTTTTGCCATTAATCCACGCATACCTGTTAACTGACGAATTTGTTCTTTAGAACCCCTTGCACCAGAATCAAGCATCATATAAACAGAATTGAAACCCTGTTGATCTTCACGTAAACGCTTCATAGATAGCTCAGTTAAATCGTTATTGGTTCTACCCCAAATATCAATTACCTGATTGTAACGCTCTTTTTGCGTTAACATACCCATGTTATAATTCCCAACAATTGCTTCTACCTCTTTATTGGCAGCGTCAATCATTCCTTGTTTTTCCTTAGGAATAATAATATCCCCTAATGAGAAAGATAAACCACCTTGGAAGGCAAATTTATATCCCATATTTTTTATTTCATCTAAGAATGCTCCGGTTGTAGGAATATCAGTAGCCTTTAAAATACCACCAATAATTCCACGTAAGTTTTTCTTAGTTAATACTTCATTGATATAACCAGCTTTTGCAGGAACAACTTCATTAAATAAAACTCTACCTACTGTAGTTTTTATAATTTTTCTAACTTGCTCTCCGTCCTCGTCAACATCGTAGGTTCTTACATTAATACCAGCATTTAAGTCCACCATCTCTTCGTTAAAAGCAATGGTTACTTCTTCTGGTGAATAGAACGTTAATCCTTCTCCTATAATTTTTACTTCTGGAGTAGAAATTCTTTCTTTGGTCATGTAATATAAACCAAGTACCATATCCTGAGAAGGAACCGTTACTGGCGCTCCATTTGCAGGGTTTAAGATATTATGAGAAGCCAACATTAATAATTGTGCTTCTAAAATAGCCTCTGGGCCTAATGGTAAGTGCACTGCCATCTGATCTCCATCAAAATCGGCATTAAAGGCAGAACATGCAAGAGGATGCAACTGTATTGCTTTCCCTTCAATTAATTTTGGCTGGAATGCTTGGATACCAAGTCGGTGTAAAGTTGGTGCTCTGTTTAATAATACAGGGTGCCCCTTAATTACATTTTCTAAGATGTCCCAAACAACAGGCTCTTTTCTATCTATTATTTTCTTCGCAGATTTTACTGTTTTTACAATTCCTCTCTCAATTAATTTACGAATTACAAAAGGCTTGTAAAGTTCAGCTGCCATATCTTTTGGGATACCACATTCTGATAATTTTAATTCTGGTCCAACAACAATTACAGAACGTGCAGAATAATCAACACGCTTTCCTAATAAATTCTGACGGAAACGACCTTGTTTCCCTTTCAAAGAATCTGAAAGTGATTTTAACGGTCGGTTAGACTCTGTTTTTACTGCAGATGATTTACGTGTATTGTCAAACAATGAATCCACAGATTCTTGCAACATCCGTTTCTCATTACGTAAAATAACTTCTGGTGCCTTAATTTCAACCAACCTTTTTAAACGGTTGTTTCTAATAATCACTCTTCTGTATAGGTCATTTAAATCTGAAGTAGCAAAACGTCCTCCATCTAAGGGAACTAAAGGTCTTAATTCTGGCGGAATTACCGGAACTGCCTTCATGATCATCCATTCTGGATTGTTCTCTCTATTCTTTTGAGAGTCTTTAAATGCCTCTACAACATTTAAACGCTTCAATGCTTCTGTCTTACGTTGCTTCGAAGTTTCCGTATTTGCTTTGTGTCTCAATTCAAAAGACAGCGATTCTAAATCGATACGCGCTAATAAATCAATCAAACACTCTGCCCCCATTTTAGCGATGAACTTATTTGGGTCCGTATCGTCTAAATATTGGTTTTCCTGTGGAATTTCATCTACAATGTCTAAGTATTCTTCTTCTGTTAAGAAGTCCATTTTTTGCAATGGCTCTCCTTCAACATTCTTGGCAATACCTGGTTGGATTACTACATATCGTTCGTAGTAAATAATCATGTCTAACTTTTTAGAAGGCAAACCTAAAAGGTACCCCATTTTGTTAGGCAATGATCTAAAGTACCAAATATGAGCAACCGGTACCACTAAATTAATGTGACCAACTCTATCTCTACGTACTTTCTTTTCCGTTACTTCTACCCCACATCTGTCACAAACAATTCCTTTGTAACGGATTCTTTTGTACTTTCCACAAGCACATTCATAATCCTTAACAGGACCAAAAATACGCTCACAAAACAAACCATCTCTTTCTGGCTTGTGTGTACGGTAATTTATAGTTTCTGGTTTTAAAACTTCACCTTTAGAAATTTCTAAAATTGCCTCTGGTGATGATAAACCAATTGAGATTTTGTTAAACTTTTTTACAGTGTACTTCTCTTGTTTTCTTGCCATCTTATTTCAAGTGTTCAGTTTATACAAGGGGTTTTACCCCCTTGCAAAGCCCTGTGTAAATAATTATTCTTCTAATCTAACGTCTAATCCTAAACCTTTCAGTTCGTGCATTAATACATTAAATGACTCTGGTAAACCTGGTTCTGGCATTGCTTCGCCTTTCACAATACTTTCGTATGTTTTAGCTCTACCCATCACATCATCAGATTTAACAGTTAAGATTTCTCTTAAGATACTAGAAGCACCATATGCTTCCAATGCCCAAACTTCCATCTCTCCAAATCGCTGACCACCAAACTGAGCTTTACCACCCAATGGTTGTTGTGTAATTAATGAATACGGTCCGATAGAACGCGCATGCATTTTATCTTCAATCATGTGTCCTAACTTAATCATATAAATGATACCAACCGTTGCTGGCTGATCGAAACGTTTTCCTGTTCCACCATCATATAAATAGGTATGTCCAAATCTTGGAACACCTGCATTGTCTGTAATCACATTGATTTGATCTAAAGATGCGCCATCAAAAATTGGTGTTGCATATTTAGTTCCTAATTTCTGACCTGCCCAACCAAGAACAGTTTCATAAATTTGACCAATATTCATACGAGAAGGCACTCCTAATGGATTTAACACGATGTCTACAGGTGTTCCGTCTTCTAAGAAAGGCATGTCTTCTGCTCTTACTATACGTGCAACAATACCTTTGTTACCGTGACGTCCCGCCATTTTATCTCCTACTTTAAGTTTCCGCTTTTTAGCGATGTAAACTTTCGCAAGTTTTAAAATTCCTGCAGGCAACTCATCTCCAACAGAGATTGTAAACTTTTGACGACGTAAAGAACCTTGTAAATCGTTTACTTTGATTTTGTAATTGTGAACTAATTCACCTACTAAATCATTTAAGTCTTTATCTGTTGTCCAAGAACCTGTTAAATGCACATAGTCATCTACAGAGTTTAACATTTTAAGCGTATATTTTTTACCTTTTGGTAAAACTTCTTCCCCTAAATCATTGAATACTCCTTGCGATGTTTTTCCGCTAATTAAAGTGAATAATTTTTCAATTAATTCATCTTTCAATCCTTCGAATTGTGAAACAAAAGAAGATTCTAAATTAGCAACTGCTTCTTTATCTTGTAACCTTTTGTTTTTATCCTTAACAGCTCTTCTGAATAATTTTTTATCAATTACTACACCTCTTAATGAAGGTGAAGCTTTCAAAGATGCATCTTTTACATCTCCCGCTTTATCCCCAAAAATTGCACGTAATAATTTTTCCTCTGGAGTTGGATCCGATTCTCCTTTTGGTGTAATCTTACCTATTAAGATGTCACCAGGATTCACTTCTGCTCCAATTCTAATCATTCCATTTTCATCTAAATCTTTGGTAGCTTCTTCTGAAACGTTCGGGATATCATTAGTCAATTCTTCAATTCCTAATTTTGTATCTCTAACGTCTAAAGAATACTCATCAATATGTATAGATGTAAATATATCTTCACGAACCACTTTTTCTGAAATTACAATTGCATCCTCAAAATTATACCCTTTCCAAGGCATAAAGGCTACTTTCATATTTCTTCCTAAAGCTAATTCTCCTTTTTGTGTTGCATATCCTTCACAAAGAACTTGTCCTTCTGTAACTCTGTCTCCTCTTACTACAATTGGTTTCAGGTTGATGGACGTTCCTTGATTGGTCTTTCTAAATTTAATTAAATTATACGATACTTCATCAGAATCAAAACTAACCAGCTTCTCTTCGTCCGTTCTATCATACTTAATTGTAATTTTATTAGCATCCACATATTCTACGACACCAGCTCCTTCAGCATTGATTAAAATACGAGAATCTTTTGCAACTCTGCGTTCTAAACCAGTTCCTACAATTGGAGATTCTGGGCGTAATAATGGCACTGCCTGACGCATCATGTTAGATCCCATTAAGGCACGATTGGCATCATCATGTTCTAAAAACGGTATTAAAGATGCCGATATAGAAGCAATTTGATTTGGAGCAACATCCATATAATTAATGTCATCTGGATTCACTACTGGAAAATCTCCTTCTTCACGCGCAATAACACGCTCCAAAGTAATGCTTCCGTTCTTACTAAGTTCTAAGTTAGATTGGGCAATTTTCATACCT
>DPRC01000026.1:6819-7157 GCA_003537695.1 Polaribacter sp. | reverse complement strand
AGTGTTGATGGTTGCATTAATTCCTCAGGAACGTTTTCTTCATCTAGAACATGTATCGATTGCACACCGTTGTGGTCCCCTGTTATTTTTGCAATTCCTATGGGTGTTTTACAATATGTAGTGTGTATCGTCAAATTATTTTTTTGATAAAAAGTGCCCTTCAATTCCGTATGCGATTCCAATATTTATGCTATACCCCTTTAAGTTTGGGTTGAACTTAGAGTTGGTCATAAATATTCTTGTTCGAATATAGCTATTTCCTGCTTCTCTTAAACCGAAAATAGTAGGCATAAAATTAACTATTTTTTTATTCTTAAAATCAAAGTTCAATCCAAAAA
>DPRC01000026.1:5792-6401 GCA_003537695.1 Polaribacter sp. | reverse complement strand
ATTTTTTGTGTTTCATATACGGGATAGCCAAAAGACATATTTAACATACCAATGGTCGTTTTTTTTCCTTCTGAAAGAGTAAGAGCGTTGTCAATTAAGTCGCTATTTAGCTTGCTATTCGTAAAATTCATATGTAGGTCCATAAAAATATTTTTAAAGGAAAACTCAAATCCCAAAGCTACTGCAATGGTTGTATTGAACGTTTCTTTATACTTTCCGCCATAAAGTCCAAAATCTAAACCACCATAGAGTCCATAGGTCCAATTACTCTGTCGGAAATCAGGAATTTCAACCGAACGACTTACTTGTAACTTTTCTGTCGTTTCGGAGAGCCAGCGGTCTGTTACATTTTTTTGAATTCCATAGTTTCCGGTTTCTTGAAAATCTAAAATTTTTCTATCCAATTGATTCCGAAGAGCACTAAAAGGAGAATTTATCTCGAAAACAGAATTTAAAGAGTATATGCTAGTTTGTAGTTTTCTCTTATAGAGTTCTACCAAGTTAAAAATTACCTGATGGTATTTTAACTGGTATGCATCTCTTAAGTTTGGGTGAATAAAAGATAAAGAAGTATCTACGTAGGCATCTGAAAAAACCCCTTCATAAACA
>DPRC01000026.1:5591-5720 GCA_003537695.1 Polaribacter sp. | reverse complement strand
GGTTTCGCCTGAAAATCATTCCAAGTAAGTGCACCGTCTGCCCAATATTTTCGATATTCCTGTCCTGCTATCTGGAGGCTTATTGTTAGTAGAATAGAGAGCATCGCAGCTCTTTTCATTTTCTTAAAT
>DPRC01000026.1:950-5487 GCA_003537695.1 Polaribacter sp. | reverse complement strand
TCTGAAAAAACCCCTTCATAAACAACGTTATCAATCGTCTTTTTATCTGTTTGATACAGGATTACATAGGCAAGATAAGAGGCACTATTTTTTGTGGGTTTCGCCTGAAAATCATTCCAAGTAAGTGCTCCATCTGACCAATATTTTCGATATTCCTGTCCTGCTATCTGGAGACTTATTGTTAGTAGAATAGAGAGCATCGCAGCTCTTTTCATTTTCTTAAATATTAAAAACATCTTTAGAGTTTTGTGTAGTAATGGCGGATATTTCTTCAAATGAAAGACCATAGATATCAACTAAGGTGTCAATAACGTTGGTAATAAATGCACTTTCATTTCTTTTGCCACGATAAGGAACAGGTGCCAAATAAGGGGCATCCGTTTCTAGTACAATATGCTGCAAATCTATTTCTTTTAGAAAGGTATTAATCTTACCATTTTTAAAAGTGGCAACACCACCAATTCCCAACTTCATATTGTAAGAAATCGCTTTTAAAGCCTGTTCTTTTGTACCGGTAAAGCAATGAAAGATACCTCTTAAATCAGCTCCTTTTTCAGCTTCTAAAATTTCAAAAATAGCTTCAAATGCAGCCCTGCAGTGAATTACTATTGGGAGCTTCTTCTCTTTTGCCCATTTAATTTGAGTTCTAAATGCTTCTTGTTGCTGTTTTAGAAAAGTAGTATCCCAAAACAAATCAATTCCAATTTCCCCAAGCGCATAAAATTTTTTTTTATCGATCCACTCTTTGACATGCGCTAATTCTTCTAAATAATTTTCTTTTACAGAAGTTGGGTGCAACCCCATCATTAAGTATACGTCTAAAGGAAAATCTTCCTCCAACTTGAGCATGCTTTTTGTATGCGAAGCGTCAATCGCAGGAATAAAAAATCGAGAAACACCTGCGTCTTTAGCACGTTGTATCATCTCTTTTTGATCTTCATTAAACTGACTAGAATATAAGTGAGTGTGTGTATCTGTAATCATGAGAAGGTAGAATCATTTTTAGCAAAATTACAAATTAATCTGAGCTTCAAGACGTGTTGTAAAACATTTTATAAAACGTACCTTTGCGTAAAATTTTATAAGATGACTTTTGAAGATTTAGATTTATCAAATCAACTACAGTATGCAATTGACGATTTAGGTTTTGAGAGACCTACGCCAATTCAAGAACAAGCATTTTCTGTGGTACGATCTGGTAAAGATGTGGTGGGAATTGCACAAACAGGAACCGGGAAAACCTTTGCGTATATGTTGCCGATTCTGAGGGATTTGCCATTTTCTAAACAGCAACACCCGAGAGTTTTAATATTGGTCCCAACAAGAGAGTTGGTGCTGCAGGTGGTAGAGCAGATAGAACAGTTGTCAAAATATATCAACACCCGTGTTTTAGGGGTATATGGTGGTGCAAACATCAACACTCAAAGACAAGCTATTCAGCAGGGTCAGGATATTATTGTGGCAACTCCTGGGCGTTTGTATGATTTAGCGATTAGTAATTCTTTAAAAATGAAATCAATTCAGAAATTAGTCATTGATGAAGTAGATGTCATGTTAGATCTAGGATTCCGATTTCAGTTGATGAATATTTTCGATGTCATTCCAGAGAAAAGGCAAAACATACTTTTTTCGGCAACCATGACAGAAGATGTAGACGCCTTAATCTATGATTTTTTTAAAAATCCAGAAAAGATATCTGTTGCCGTTAGTGGAACACCATTGGACAATATTGAGCAAATTTCATACGATACTCCTAACTTTTTTACAAAGGTAAACTTGTTGCATACGCTGCTAAAGGATAGAGAAAACTTTCATAAAGTATTAATATTTGTAGGATTTAAGAGAACAGCAGATTTATTGTTTAAGCACTTAGAGGAAGCTTTTAATAGTGAAATATGTGTAATACATTCCAATAAGACTCAGAATTATAGAATACGATCTATCCGGCAATTTGACGAGGGAAAGAATCGAATTTTACTAGCAACGGACGTGATGGCACGTGGTTTGGATTTTGACAAGGTTTCTCATGTCATTAATTTTGATACTCCAGATTTCCCTGAAAATTATATGCATAGAATCGGTAGAACGGGACGTGCAGAAAAAGCAGGTAAAACTATTTTATTTTCAACTCCAAAAGAGAAAGAAGCCAAAGAGGGTATTGAGGAATTAATGAATTATGAAATACCGCTTTTAGTACTCCCTGAAGCGGTTGAAATTTCTACAATGTTAACGGAAGATGAGCGCCCAAGAGAAGATCAAGGGATTTCTAAAAATAGAACCTCTTTAGAATATGTCCCCGGACCCGCTTTTCATGAAAAGAGTGAGAAAAACAGTCAAGTAAACCGTGGAGGATCTTACCGAAGAGAAATTGCAATAAAATACAAGAAACCAAAAACAAAAGGAGATAAAAATTACAACAAACATAATAAGAAAAAGAAAAAGTAATGCAAATTTTAACAGCCCAGGAACTGCACAATCTAGCAATGAATATTGTAGGAGATAAGCTTGAAAAAATGGGTTATGAGTTTCAAGCAATCAATAGTACCTTAAAAAGGCATCCACAATTTGTATTATTTAAAAAGGGATCGCCCACGATTTTTGTGTTGGTAAAAGCCTCTAATAACATGCAGAGTCCAAATGATTACGATGTATTGTGGATGGAGACTTTTAAAAATCATGCTAAAAAACAAAATGCAAAGGTTTGGTTTGCCGGCGTAGGTATTGCGAATTCAGAAAGTATAGAAAATCCTGTTTTTAAAGACCAACCGTATTATGTTGCTTTTGATGATTTTATTAAGATCCTAGAGTAATTTACAAACAGCTTTTTTTTTGTTATAGGAGTTTATTTTAAGTCATTTCTTCTAATTTCAAGACAATTATAAGCGATTTAGAGCAAGGGGGCTCACCGGTGTATAAATTAAAGTCATATCGTTTTTTTCAAAGGATTAACTTTTATTCATTTTGATTTGTTCTTTGCAGACTAAAGTTAAATTTAGTTTCTTTGTTGGGGGTGCTTTGTACTGAAATACTTCCATTGTAGTGAGAAATTATTTTTTCTACAATACTCAAGCCAATCCCAGTAGAGTCCGTGGATTCAATGGTTTGAAACATCTTAAATATTTTATCGTGGTATTTTGGATTTATTCCAACTCCATTATCTTTAATGGATACTGTATGCTCTTTTTCTGTTGTTTTGCAGGTTAGTATAATCCGTCCTTTACTCTTGTCAACATGATCTATTGCATTTTGGAGCAGCACTTCAAATACTTTTTCTAACATTTTTTCGTCCGCAAAAAGAGTAGGGAGGTCCTCTTTTATTTGAATTGTAATATGCGAAGGTATTTGCAGTCTCCGGATCACTCTTTTAGCAATAACTGTAAGGTTGATCGTTTTATTTTTAAAGGAATCAGGGGTTATGTTCTTGTATTCTTCAAGCTTTACAAGCAGTAGTTCCATTCTCTTTACCTTTTCTTCCAAAAGTTTAATATTGCTTTTCGAAACCTCTGTATTGTTCGCTTGTGCGAGTTCCTCACGTGTCCAAATTAACAAATCTGAAATATTTCTTAGTGAAGTCTTTAATTCATGAGAAATTAAATGCGCATAGTTATCGAGCTCTTTTTTCTGATGCTGCAGGATCGAGGAGATTGTACTTGTTTTGTCAATAATGGTCTGTGCAATAATTAACTTCTTTTTTATTTTATTTTCCACCGCATTTAACAAGTCATTTACGTTTATAGGCTTTGTTAAATAATCTTCAGCACCAATATTCATCCCTTTTCTAATGTCCTCTTTCTCGGCCTTAGCCGAAAGAAAAATCAATGGTATTCCAACGGTTTCTGTGTTGTTTTGTAATTTTTCGAACATTTTAAAACCGCAAAGGTCGGGCATGAGGATGTCAGAAATAATAAGGTCTGGTTTTTCTTTCAAAGCAATTTCAAAACCTATTCTTCCATTTTCACTTTCAAAAACGATATAACCTTCTAACGTGAGTATATCTCGCAGCTCTTCTCTTACTAATAAGGTGTCTTCTACAATTAATACTTTAAACATTTTGTTTTTATTATTTTGGTATTTTTACTGAAAAAGAAGATCCTTTTCCAATGGTACTCTTTACAATTATTTTTCCTCCCATGGCATCTAAAGCTTCTTTTACAATAGATAAACCTAATCCCGTTCCTTGTATTAAATCAACATTCTTACCACGAGAAAAAGGCGTAAAAATAGTTTTAAGTTCTGATTTTGAAATTCCAATTCCAAAATCTGTCACCGAAACGATCGTATAGTCCTTGTCTTCTGAAAATTCAATATTGACATCCTCACCCTTTTTGGAATACTTTATTGCATTCGTTATTAGATTAATAAAAATATTTCGGCCCAACTTTTCATCAATGTAAATAGTTTCGTTCTTCAGGTTTTCAGCATCAATTAATATGATCTGATTGGATTTTTGTTGAGAGAGATAGCTTTCTTCAATTATTTCATTAATAAAGCTTCCAAGAGCCATGCTTACAGGGTTGCTTCGTAGTTTTCCTGTGCT
>DPRC01000026.1:0-542 GCA_003537695.1 Polaribacter sp. | reverse complement strand
CTCATCAACGGCTCCATTTTAGTCCAATATTTTTTAATTGAACCTGCAGCAAAATTAATTGCTGATAGCGGGGTTCTAAACTCATGAGAAGCGGTTGATACAAATTTTGATTTTAATTTGTTCAATTCTTTTTGCTTTTCTAACGCTTGGTTTAGCTTTATAGTTCGCTCTTTTACTTTAATTTCTAGCTCATTGCGATACCCAACTAACTCCGTAATGTCTTGACCCACTCCTAGCACACCAGTAATTTCTCCATTTGAATTTCGACGTGTGCTTGAGTTTAATAACACCATAAGCCGCGCTCCACCTTTTGTAAATAGTGGGAATTCATAGTTGGCAGTTTCTTTACCCGACAGCGCATCATCTAATACTTTATTTACAGATTCTCGGTAATCTTCAGTAATATACGTTTTTACTAGGTTTTTTCCGAATACATCTTCTTTTTTAAATCCAGTAATTTTTTCAGAGGTTTGATTCCATTCATTTACAAGTCCTTGGCTGTCTATTCCAAAAATAGGAGCATTGGCAGTTTCAATAAATTG
>DPRC01000143.1 GCA_003537695.1 Polaribacter sp. | reverse complement strand
TTTCCCTAAAGATTTTGCCACGATCATTGAAACGGTGGCATCTCCAGTTACATTCACTGTAGTTCTCATCATGTCTAAAGGACGATCCACTGCGAAAATTAATGCCAAGCCAATAGGCAGTAGCTCTTCTGGGAATCCTACGGATTCTAATACAATGACCAACATGACCATTCCTGCACTTGGAACTGCCGCAGATCCAATAGAAGCTAATAATGCAGTTAAAACAATTACTAATTGATTGGAAAAGGTCAAGCCCTCTGGCCAAATTACCTGCATGATAAATACTGCTGCAATCGCCTGATATAAACTCGTCCCGTCCATATTAATTGTGGCCCCTACCGGTAAAACAAATCCAGAAACTTCTTTGTCCACTCCTAAGTGCTCTTCTACTCTTTCCATCGTTACCGGAAGCGTGGCTGCACTAGAACTCGTAGAAAAGGCCAAAAGTTGCGCAGGACTAATCTGTTTTAAAAACCATAAAGGTGATTTTTTGGTATATACCTTTACTAAAATAAGGTAAAAACAAATCATTAAAAGCAAGCCTCCAACAACACAAGATGCATAGACTAATAATTTTAAAAGAATTTCAACATCATCAAAAGCAATAATAACATTTGCTAACAATGCGAATACAGCATAGGGCGCAAAAAGCATAATTAGGTCTACCATTTTCATGACCATTTCATTCAAAGAATCAAAGAAATCAACCAATGGTTTTGCCTTTTTCTCTGGAATTAATAATAGAGAGACACCAACAAACATGGCAAAAAAGATAATCTGAAGCATACTTGCATCTACAAAAGACTGAAAAATATTACTTGGAAAAATATCTACTAAAGCCTGCAATGGCCCTGCATCTTTCTGGGCAGATGCTTTCACTAATTTATCCGTTACCCCCGCATTTGTTTCGTACTTAACTTTAATTTTTTCAATGGTATCTGCAGACATCCCTGCTCCTGGTTTTACAATATTTACAATTGCCAAACCAATAAAAATAGCTACTAAAGTAGTTCCCACATATATTATAATGGTTTTTGCACCCATTTTTTTAATTTTAGAAATATCTTTTAAATCTGAAATTCCTTTGATTAAAGAGGCTAGTATTAAAGGAACTGCTATTAATTTTAAAAGATTGATAAAAATAGTTCCAAAAGGCTTAATCCAATCGGTTACAAAACCTTTTCCCCCAGCGATGGAGTTCATTAAAAATCCAAAAACGATACCGAGAACCATTCCTATTAAAATTTTCCAATGCAGTGCTAATTTCTTCATAAAGCTATTTAAAATATTAAGAAATTGAAAGATATATAAATAATTAAAAACCGACCTATCTTTGCCTGCCTAATCTGAAGTATTTATAAAGAATATTCTTTTTAAGTGGGAAAACAACGCTTTATCCGTGGCTCCTCAAAAAAAATAGAAGTTTAGTGTGGTATTTCTTTGCAATTGCAAAGGTGAAGGGAAAAGAGTTCTATGCTTTTTTCTTTTGATAACAAGAGGTGTAAATAGCCTCGTATACAGGAAGAATACTTTCTAAAGAAAATTGTCGCGTATGATTTTTAGCATTTTGTTTGAATTTCTCTAATGTTGACGGCTCTTTAACGATCGCTATCGCATTTTTTGCCATGTCTGCAACATCCCCTAAATTGCTTAAATACCCGGTAACTCCGTGGATATTCACTTCTGGAAGACCTCCTGTATTTGTAGAAATAACAGCAGTTCCAGCAGCCATCGCTTCAAGTGCAGCCAAACCAAAACTTTCTGTTTGAGAGGGCAGTAGAAAAACATCTGAATAGCAAAGTATCTTTGTTACTTCTGTACTATTTCCTAAAAAAAAGACCTCTTCAGAAATATTTAATTCTTTCACTAATTTTTCTGCTTTTGCTCTTTCCGGTCCTTCTCCGATCATTAATAATTTAGAAGGAACTTCTTTTCTCACCTCGTTAAAAATACGCACTACATCTTCTACTCTTTTTACAGGCCTAAAGTTACTGACATGTGTAAAAATTCTTTCATTGGGTTTTGCCAAAGCAATGCGCTTGCACTCTTCTTTGTGTGCATTGTCGTATTTATCAACATCTATAAAGTTATAGATGACTTTAATATCGTTCGTGATATTGAATAACTTATTTGTTGTTTCCTTTAGATTGTTGGAAACAGCAGTAACAACATCTGAATTATTAATACTGAATTCGACGGCTGTCTTATAATTAGGATGACTTCCCACCAGGGTAATATCGGTTCCGTGAAGTGTGGTTACCACGCCCACATCCAAACCTTTTTCTTTTAGCATCTGTTTCGCCATATACGCTGCATATGCGTGCGGAATAGCATAATGTGCATGAATGACGTCTAAATCGTATTTTTTTACAACCTCCACCATTTTACTGGACAATGCCAGTTCATAGGGTTGATATTCAAACAAGGGGTACTCTTCAATTACTACCTGATGAAAATGCAAGTTGTGTGATAAAAAATCCAAACGAACCGGTTGGTTGTAGGTAATAAAATGCACTTCATGCCCTTTATCTGCCAAAGCCATTCCAAGCTCTGTGGCTACAACACCACTACCTCCAAAAGTTGGATAACAAACAATTCCTATTTTCATTCTTTATATCAGTATTATATAATTCCAGCGAGCCAATAGCGCTGTCTAATTTTCCTTTGTAAAGGTAACAATATTCCGAATCTTTAGTTCAAAAAAAAACCAAAAAAAAGTCTCTCAGTGAACATGAGAAACTCTTTTTATTTTAATTTTATTTTTTTTTAATAATCTCCTAATGTTTCAGGATTTTGAGCTAAAGCATTTTCCAATTGCGCATCACTTGGTGCTTTCCCGTGCCAAGCGTGAGTATGCATCATAAAATCTACACCATTACCCATTTCTGTATGTAGCAAAATACACACAGGCTTTCCTTTACCTGTCAATGCTTTTGCCTCGGCTAAACCTGCTAGTATTGCTTCAATATCATTCCCTTTTTCAATGTCTAAGACATCCCAACCAAAAGCTTCGAATTTTGCACGAATACTTCCCATTGCTAAAACATCGTCTGTAGCGCCATCAATTTGCTTTCCGTTTAAATCTACCGTTGCAATTAAATTGTCCACATTCTTTGCAGCTGCATACATAATTGCTTCCCAGTTCTGACCTTCTTGCAATTCTCCATCTCCATGCAACGTATAAATAATTTTAGTATCCCCGTTTAATTTTTTCGCCTGAGCAACGCCCAAACCAACAGACAATCCTTGTCCCAAAGAACCGGAAGCAATTCGCACTCCTGGCAAACCTTCGTGGGTTGTTGGGTGCCCCTGCAACCTTGAATC
>DPRC01000147.1:844-2655 GCA_003537695.1 Polaribacter sp. | reverse complement strand
AAGAAAAACGAATTGCATTTTGAAGCTCTTGTTTCCACGCTGCCTGATAAGGAATGGTTTCAGCATGCAAAATATCAAAGGAAGAAAGGTCCTTTTCTAAAAATTTCACATAGACGAGGTCGATGCCGTCTAAGGAAGTTCCAGACATCAGGCCAATGGCAAAAAGCGCATTTTCATTCATATCTGTAAAATTAACAAATGTCTGCTCAAAATACGTTACGAAATCGATATCTTTGCCGTCGAATATCACGAATATAATAAAAATAAACAATGGATTTTAGCTTAACAGAAGAACACATCATGATTCGAGATGCTGCAAGAGACTTTGCACAAACCGAATTATTACCAGGAGTCATTGAAAGAGATAATAAGCAAGCGTTTCCCCAAGAATTAGTCCGAAAAATGGGAGATCTTGGTTTTATGGGAATTATGGTTGCTCCAGAATACGGAGGAAGCGGGATGGACGCAATTTCATACGTTTTAGTTATGGAAGAGCTTTCTAAGATAGATGCTTCTGCATCTGTCATTGTTTCTGTAAACAACTCTTTGGTTTGTTATGGTTTAGAAACCTACGCTTCTGAAACACAAAAGCAAAAATATTTAACAAAATTAGCTACCGGAGAATTTGTCGGTGCTTTCTGTTTAAGTGAACCAGAAGCAGGTTCAGATGCTACTTCACAAGCAACCACAGCGGAAGACAAAGGAGACCATTATCTTATCAATGGGACAAAAAACTGGATTACTAGTGGTGGACGGGCAGATGTTTATTTAGTGATCGCGCAAACAGATAGAGAAAAAGGGCACAAAGGCATCAATGCTTTTATTGTAGAGAAAGGAACCGCAGGTTTTCACGTAGGACCCAAAGAAGACAAATTAGGAATCCGAGGATCGGATACCCACACCCTGCAATTTAACGATGTAAAAGTTCCCAAAGAAAATAGAATCGGTGCCGATGGATTTGGATTTAAATTCGCCATGAAAACACTTTCTGGAGGACGTATCGGAATCGCTGCGCAAGCTTTAGGAATTGCCGCTGGTGGATATGAGTTGGCGTTAAAATATTCTAAAGAGCGCAAAGCTTTTGGAACAGAGATCTGCAACCATCAAGCAATTGCATTCAAGTTAGCAGACATGTATACCGAAATTGAAGCTGCAAGAATGATGGTTATGAAGGCTGCTTGGGATAAAGACCAGGGGCACAATTACGACATGTCTTCAGCAATGGCAAAACTATATGCAAGTAAGGTAGCTATGGAACAAACCGTAGAAGCTGTGCAAATTCATGGAGGAAACGGTTTTGTAAAAGAATACCATGTAGAACGCTTAATGCGAGATGCAAAAATTACTCAAATTTATGAAGGTACCTCAGAAATTCAAAAAATTGTAATTTCTAGAGGAGTCATCAAAGGATAAATAGTACCGTATCAATAGTATTCAAAAATCCATCTTTATCTCAGATGGATTTTTTTTGTGTTTATTTTAAACAAACACTACGCAATTAACTCAATATCGTACAACTGCAAACCCGAAGAAGGCGCGATGTTGCGTAAAAACTTGCGATCATTGTCTTCCTTTAAAGAGGCAACAATAAATGAAATCTCCAAGGAACCTTTGCCCACCTCAATTAAAGTAGCCATCATCAATCGAATCTGATACCGCAAAAAACCTTTTCCCTGCACCTTTAAGATATAGGACTTCTCAGGAAAGAAGTTTGCCGTTAATACAGTATTCTCTACAATCTCACAAAGCGCGATGGTCCTTTTAAAAACAGTGTGGGCAGATGGTTTTGTACAATATTTATGAAAATAGTG
>DPRC01000147.1:0-452 GCA_003537695.1 Polaribacter sp. | reverse complement strand
ATTCACCATAAACGGTGCTGCAAAAGGATGGTTTTTTGCCCCAAAAGAAAAATAGTAATGGTACTCTTTCTTTTTAGAAGCCTGTATTATATTAAAATCAGTCGCCACCTTTTGCACAGCAGTTGCCCTAAAATCTGGAGGGAAGTTCTGATTTAAGGATGCTAAAAAAGGAACCGCTTCCACTTCCGAATCTCTAAATAGCTGCAAATAGTATGCGTTTGCAGAAACCTTGGCATCTGTTCTCCCAATACCAATTGTTTTATATGCGCTATCCTCAAAAACAAACGACAGTGACTTGTCTACGATATCGTGTAATGTTTTCGCATTCGGTTGCTTTTGCCATCCAGAAAAACGAAAACCTAGAAATTCAAGACGAATTAGATAAGAAAATGAGTATTTCATGGCTGCAAAAGTACAATAATTACATTTTTTTTACAAAACATGCATTTTTA
>DPRC01000137.1:13562-13759 GCA_003537695.1 Polaribacter sp. | reverse complement strand
ACAGCATCACAAGAAGTACAAAAATAAATGCTTAAAAATACAATGATTGCGCTTCTCATCTTTACTTTTCAATAGCCTTAGCCCGATTTTTTACATCCTTCTCTTGAAGTAGTATTTCGTCTTTAATAAACTTATTTTTCGAGTTTTGCGGTTTTAATATGGGTTTCAATGTGGGTTTTTCTTCGCTAAAAGTTCTA
>DPRC01000137.1:8451-13289 GCA_003537695.1 Polaribacter sp. | reverse complement strand
GCAGCGATTTCGGTTAAATCCGCCAATCGCAAAGCCTCGTTATATAAGATGTTTACACGTGCATTTATAGCGGGAGTATTGAAAGGCTCTGGCTGCACACTGTCGATAAGGTTCTTCACAAGGTCTTTTAATTCAATTGCATTGCTCAANNGGTTTTTCTTCGCTAAAAGTTCTATTTCTATTTACCTTCTTCACTTTAGATGTTCTTTTTTTTGAACCCTCCTTAAAAAATCCCTTTTTACTTTTCAATTTTTCACGCTTTGTAAAAACTGCTTCTTTAGAAACAGCGTCTAACCGCGTTGTATCTAAGCCAATAAAATCGATAGTTATATCCACCTCGTTTTCAAAATTTAGCTTTGCAACGACCGTATTTATTTTGATATTTACATTTGAAAAGGCCACCATAGTTTTAGCTACCTGTAGATTTACTTCTCCTGACTTTATCGCAGCGATTTCGGTTAAATCCGCCAATCGCAAAGCCTCGTTATATAAGATGTTTATGCGCGCATTTATAGCGGGAGTGCTGAAACGCTCCAGCCGCTCACTGTCAATAAGGTCCTTCACAAGGTCTTTTAATTCAATTGCATTGCTCAAAGCCTCATTGGGGGTAATATTTCGATACTTTACAAAAAAAGAATCGACTGCTTTTAATGCTTCCCAGTCTTTTACCTCCGCCGCATATTGTGGGTTTACATTTTCTGTTGCGCTATGAATTTGTGCCAACCCCATTAAAGGTTTTGACTTTTTTGACTTTTTACTTTCTTTTTTATTTCCACAAGAAATTACAAAAAGAAGGAGCACTAAAAGAGAGATATATTTCACAATTTCGTTTAAAACCGTAAAAATACACAAATTATTAGCAGTAAATATGATTTTCACAAAACCCTAAAAAAATGGAAAAAATAAGGCCTAATTTATATAATAATTATTTTATTAAAACATAATTACGAATACTTAAATTAATTACCTTTGTTTTTGATTTTAATTTAATTTCAATAATGAGTGAATCCATTTTAATTATCGGCGCAAGTGGCCAAATTGGTAACGAGCTAACACAGGCATTGCGCTTGCAGTATGGGAACAAGCAGGTGATTGCCTCTGACATTAGAGAAGGAGACGAAGAAATGATGCGCTCTGGTCCGTTCGAAATTATGGATGCAACGGACAAAGAGGGGATTTTAAGTATCGTAAAAAAATATAAAGTCACACAAGTATATTTGCTGGCTGCAATGCTTTCTGTTACAGCAGAAGAGCACCCTAAAAAAGCTTGGGACTTGAACATGAACGCTCTTTTGGGCGTGCTAGACTTGGCAAAAGAAAAGCATATTAAACAAGTATACTGGCCAAGTTCTATTGCTGTTTTTGGTTCCACTACTCCTAAAGAAAATACCCCGCAAAAAACCATTATGGAGCCAAGTACCGTTTACGGAATCAGTAAACTTTCAGGTGAATTTTGGTGCAATTATTACCACGAAAAATATGGTGTAGATGTGCGAAGCATTCGCTATCCTGGCATTATTTCTTGGAAAACAAAACCGGGAGGTGGCACTACAGACTATGCGATAGATATTTATTTTAAAGCCTTAAAAGAGGGTGCATATGAATGTTTTTTATCTGAAGAAACACGTCTGCCAATGATGTACATGGATGACGCCGTAGCGGCAACCATTCAATTAATGCAAGCAAAACCTGCTGACGTAAAACTGAGAACGGGCTACAACTTGGCAGCAATTGATTTTACGCCCGCAGAAATGGCTTTAGAAATTAAAAAACACCTTCCTGATTTTAAAATCTCGTACAAGCCAGACTTTAGACAAAAGATAGCTGCAAGCTGGCCCTCTTCTATCGATGACACTGCAGCTAGAAAAGATTGGAATTGGCAACATCAGTTTGATTTAGCTGCCATCACAAAAGAAATGCTTAAAAATATAAAAACAGAAAGCATCGTGTAAGTTTTTAAGAATTTTTACGTCTACTCTTACATGAAAGAAATTATAGAAAATAGTTTAAAAAACACACTGTCTTACAAAGACTATAACGCCCTCGTAAGTTCTTTACTAACCGATGGCAAAGCAACCGGAACAGAGCAGTCCGAAGCATTGACAAGCTACAGTTTATTGAATCATAAAAGGATGAAGCGTTTGGATAAAACCATAAAGCTTTCCGAAGAAACACTGCAAGAGTTTCAAAAAGTTTCTGCGCCACAGACATGGCTGGTATTAACCGAAGGTTGGTGTGGAGATGCCGCACAAAATCTACCTATTCTCAATAAAATTGCGGAATCTACAGATAAAATTGATCTAAAAGTAGTTTTGAGAGATGATAATCTCCCGTTAATGGATTTGTTTTTAACAAACGGAGGAAGAAGTATCCCAAAATTAATTGCATTAGATAAAGACAATAATGTCATTGATTCTTGGGGACCAAGACCCACAACAGCTTCAAAAATGGTGGCAGATTATAAAGAAAAAAACGGTGCACTTGACCCACAATTTAAGCAAGATTTACAGCTGTGGTACAATAAAGACAAAGGACAAAGTGTGCAGGCAGATTTTGTGCGCTTCGCTTCGAGGTAAACTGGCGAACAGCAACAACATTGTCAAATTAAAGAAAAACCGCAAACTGAAAACAGTTTGCGGTTTTTCTTTTGGTTATATTTGCACTTTAAATAAAAATACATGTTTGTAAATTTTGATGAAATCCCCGAAGATGCTAAAGTATGGGTATATCCTTCTAGCAGAAAATTCTATACAGATGAAATTCCTGAAATATCGGAAAAAATAAAAACGTTTGTAACCGAATGGAAAGCGGATGATGAAAGCTTTAAAGCTTCCTATCAATTTCTATACAATCGTTTTATTGTAATTACGGCAGACGACATTACCACTCCCCTAAAAAACAGCGACATAGACGACTCTGTGAATTTTATTTTAAGTTTACAAGAAACGTACGAGGTGGCACTTTTAGATCGCATGAATATTTGCTTTAAGCAAGGTGAGTTCGTGCAATACAAAGATTTAAAAGACTTTAAAAAATTATTAAAAAACAAGGCTTTAACTGGGAAATCTATTATTTTTGATAATCTGATTACCACAAAACAAGATTTTGATAATTTATGGGAAATACCTATTGAAGAGAGCTGGTACAATCGTTTTTTAAGATAAAATTATCGATGTACATCGCATCGTTCTGAGCATTTAAGAGCGTTGTTTAAAATATAAAATTAGTTCCTTAAAATAACTGTTTCTAAATTTTACTATATTTGGTTTTCATTTAAAAAAAATTAAGTTTAGCTAAAAAAACTTGTTTCTAAGCAACTTTATTTTAAGTTTTAACGTCCATGTTTTATGACATTAAAACAGGACCAATGTCAGTTAAACAATTAAATAAGAATACACATGAAATACGACTTTATTATTGCGGGTTCAGGTTGTGGAGGGCTCAGTCTGCTCTACCGAATATTACAAGAGCCTACGCTGCAAAATAAATCGATTTTAATTATTGATAAAGACAAGAAAAACAGTGATGATAGAACCTGGTGTTTTTGGGAAAAAAAAGAGGGTATATTCGATTCTATCGTTCATGCGAAGTGGAATACATTAGAATTTCTTTCCACTGATTTTGAAGAAAAACTAGATTTAGGTACGTATACCTACAAAATGATTCGAGGAGTAGATTTCTATAATTTTGTAATCAATCATGCAAAGAAATTTTCCAATGTCACTTTTTTACAAGAAAGCATCGTTCGTATTACTCCGGACGAAAATTCTGCTTCGGTAAAAACGACAGAAAATTCGTACGAAGGAAATATTGTTTTTAACTCTACCGCTATTTTTAATCCAGAAATCACAGCACAAAATTCACTTTTACAACACTTTAAAGGTTGGGTAGTAAAAACAGAAACCCCTTTTTTTAATCCCAAAATAGGGCGATTAATGGACTTTAGAGTATCGCAAATAAATGGCACAACATTTATGTATGTGCTGCCAATTTCTACTACAGAGGCGCTGATAGAGTACACTCTTTTTACCACTACCGTATTAGATAAAGAAGCATATAATACAGCCTTAAAAAAGTATATTAAAGAAGAATTGAAAATTGAAAATTATAGTATTTCTCACGAAGAATTTGGAGTAATACCGATGTCTTTAGCTAAGTTTGAGAAAAACCCCGGGAAAAACATCATAAATATTGGCACCGCTGGTGGATTTACAAAAGCAAGCAGTGGATATACCTTTCAGTTCATTCAAAAAGATGTTACCGAAATTGTAACCCGTTTAAAATCAGGGAAGAATTTAAATGTAAACACCTCTTTTGAAAACAAATTATACAATTGGTATGATCGCACTTTAATTGATGTCCTGCTCTCTAAAAAAATGACAGGATCAGAAATTTTTACTGAAATGTTTCAGAAGAATTCACCTGAGAAAATTTTGGCATTTTTAGGAAACGAAAGCACGCTTTTAGAGGACATTACTATTATGACAAGCTTGCCTACAAAACCTTTCTTGACCTCTGGAATCAAACAGCTTTTAAAGAAAAGTTAAAATTTTGAAACACTTTCAGCATTTTAAAACGACTACTTCTGGCATTGCACTGCCAGAAAAATTTACATTTCCGTTTTATTACGAACCACATCTTTTAGCAAAAATTGCAACTTTAGAAGTACAAGAATATTTAGAACATCAAACCGATTTCGAGCATAATTTTGGTTTAAAAAACAGTTCAAATGCACTTGCTGTTGGAAAAATGTTTGGTGTTTTAGTGGTGAAAAACGAGCACAATAAAATAGGTTATTTAACTGCTTTTTCAGGAAAATTAGCAGACAAAAGTTTGCC
>DPRC01000137.1:3440-8061 GCA_003537695.1 Polaribacter sp. | reverse complement strand
AAAGGAGAACTTGAAATTGATGGAATTAATGCCCAGTTAGGAATTTTAAAAAAAGACAAGAAGTACCTGTCTTTAAAGAAATTAGTAAAAAAAATAAGTAAAGAAATTGAAGATGATTTAGCTTTTCAAAGAAAGAGAATGAAACTTTCAAGAACCGATCGGAAAGCTCAAAAGAAGAAAGCAATTGCTATTTTAAGTGCTGTAGAATTTCAACAGTTCACCAAAAAATTAACGCAAGAAAGCTATAACAATCAATTTTTTCTAAAGGAATTACAAGCATATTATCAATCGAAATTTGAGTTAATTAGTAAGGATTTCTTAAGTTTTGAAGCTAAAATTACAGCTCTCAAACAAGCGAGAAAAGAAAAATCCAACTATTTACAGCAAACATTATTTAGTAAATACGCATTTTTAAATCAACAAAAAGAGCTGAAAAATTTATTAGCTATTTTTGATAATCCTGCAATAAAGCCACCTGCAGGTTCTGGAGAATGTGCTGCCCCTAAGCTCTTGCAATATGCCTTTGCAAACAACTTAACACCCATTGCAATGGCAGAATTTTGGTGGGGAATTTCACCAAATTCAGCTGTTAGAAAGCATAAAAATTATTATCCCGCTTGCCAAGGTAGATGTAAACCAATTTTATCACACATGCTAAAAGGTGTGGAAATGGATCCTAATGTGTTGTTAGATACTTTGTCTGAAAAGCAAGAACTAAAAATTATTTATGAAGATGCTGTTTTAATTGTGGTAGACAAACCCGCTGAATTTTTATCGGTTCCTGGTAAGGAAATTAAAGATGCTGTATATACGCGGATAAAGGAAAAGTACCCAACCGCTACGGGGCCTTTAATTGTGCACAGATTAGACATGTCTACTTCCGGAATTTTAGTACTCACGAAAACGAAAGAAGCGAATAAAATTTTACAAAGTCAGTTTATAAATAGAACGATTAAAAAACGGTATGTAGCGCTGTTAGATGGTATTTTGCCTGAAGATAGCGGGAAAATACAATTGCCGTTGCGGGTAGATTTAGATGACAGACCCAAACAATTGGTAGACTTTACCCATGGAAAAGCTGCGGAAACCAGGTGGGAAGTGCTCCGTAGGGAAAACGGAAAAACACGTGTACATTTTTACCCCATTTCAGGAAGAACCCACCAATTAAGGGTGCATGCTGCTCATAAAAACGGATTAAACACACCTATTGTTGGTGATGATCTTTACGGAAAGAAAGAAAATCGCCTGCATTTACATGCAGAATTTATTGAATTTCTGCACCCTACCACAAATAAGAAAATAAGTTTTACAATTCCTCCGGAGTTTTAGTTTCCTCCGAGTTGTCTTTTAAATTTTCTATAAACCCCGCTACAGAAAGCGCATTGTCAACAGAAAATTCACCAATTTTTGTTCTTCTTAAAGCAGACAGGTGTCCTCCAGAATTTAATGCTTTCCCAAAATCAAATGCAATAGACCTGATGTAGGTGCCTTTGCTACAAATAATTCTAAAATCTACCGCTGGTAAATTTATTTTTGTGATTTCAAACGAAGTAACCGTTACTGTTCTTTCTTTAATTTCTGTGGTCTCCCCTTTTCTTGCCAATTCGTACAAGCGTTTTCCATCTTTTTTAATGGCAGAAAAAATAGGTGGTTTTTGCTGAATTTCGCCCGTGAACTGTTGGGTTGTTTCATGCAATAACGCTTCGGTAATATGCGCGATAGAAAAGGTATTGTCTATTTCAGTTTCCAGATCATAACTTGGTGTGGTTGCCCCAAGCGTAAAGGTACCGGTATATTCTTTCACCTGCCCTTGATAGGTATCTATCTGTTTTGTTTGTTTCCCGGTGCATATAATAAGTAAACCTGTTGCCAAAGGGTCTAAAGTTCCGGCATGTCCTACTTTTATTTTTTTGATATTGAACCGTTGTCGTATTTCCCACCGTAATTTATTCACAACTTGAAAGGAAGTCCAAGTAAGAGGTTTATCGATCAACAAAACTTGCCCGTTTTTAAACGCTTCTTCTGTCATTTGTAGTAAATTTTAGGTCGTTTAATTTAAAAGCCCATAGCCAATTGCAATACTTCCGATTACGGCACAATATATTGAAAAGTAAGAGAGCTTGCTTTTTTTAACGAGTGAAATCATCCACTTACAAGCCAATAAACCTGCTAAGAAAGCCGCAGTAAAACCCGCAATAGTGGGTGCTATTTCTGATGTCTGAAAGTTTAAGTCGCCACTTAAAAGGTCTTTTCCTATTTTTCCAAAAATTAAGGGAACTACCATTAAAAAAGAGAATTTTGCAGCTCTTGTTCTATCCACTCCCAATAAAACGGAGGTAGAAATTGTGGCACCTGATCTAGAAATTCCTGGCAGCATTGCTATTGCTTGTGAAATTCCAATGAGCACAGCATTTGAAAACGAGACTTCTTTTTTGGTGTTTTTTGCTTTGTCTGCCAAGAGCAATAGCAAAGCCGTTAGTAACAACATAACCCCTACTAATACTATTTTCCCTCCAAATAAAGACTCCAATTCCTCTTCAAAAAGCAAACCAATTATAACTGCTGGAAGCATGGAAATAATAATTTTTACTGAAAACTTACATTCGTTGTTCCATTTGAACTGCAACAATCCTTTAAAAATTTCTATAATTTCTTTTCTAAAAATAACCAACGTACTTAATGCCGTTGCAAAGTGTAAAACTACGGTAAATGTTAGGCTTTCTTCGGGCAACGAGGTGTCTCCCAAAATCACTTTTGCCAATTCTAAGTGTCCACTAGAGGAGACCGGTAAAAATTCTGTTAGTCCCTGAATTACTCCAAGAATAATGGCTTCTAAAATATCCATGCTTATTTTTTAGGAGTGGTTAAAATTGCATAAATTTCAATTCCCAAACCAATAATCACTAAAGTAGGTGCCAAGCGAATGCGCTGCCAATTGTAAATTTCTTCGTTAAAAACAGCTGGATTTTCACTTCCTCCGCCAGCCATAAAAATAAAGCCAAACGCAATAAAAAGGATGCCTATCGTCATGAAAATATAGTTCCGCTTTCCAAAAATAAATGCTGGTTTTTGACTCTTTTCTTCTTTCATATTTTTAATAATAAAGTTCGTCTGTTCGTAAATTTAAAAACCGCTGCGTGGCAAAGAATGTGCTAAACAACGTAATTATAAAAGCCGCCAATAAAACACCTCCAACGACATAGGATAGTGTAATATAATCTTTTAGCAACCGAAGACTCGGTGCAAAAACATCTATATAATACACTACAACACCTACGCCTATAAGGGCTATAAAAGCACCAATAAAACCTAGTTTTATCCCTTGCCAAATAAATGGTTTCCGAATAAAGCTCTTTGTAGCACCTACCATCTGCATGGTTTTTATATTAAATCGCTTTGAATAAATGGTGAGTCTAATTGCGCTGTTGATCAAAATAATTGCAACCAAGGCCAGAAATCCACTCAGTACAAATAACCAAAATCCAATTCTTTGAATGTGTTCTGTGAGTAAGTTAATCAATGGCTTGTCATAAGAGACATCGGCAACAAATTGGTTTTTAAGAAAGCGCGCTTCCAGTACTTCCATTTTTTCTGGCGTTACAAAAGCTGCTTTCAAATAAATATCGATGCCATTTTTTAGAGGGTTTTCTCCGAGAAAAGTTAAAAAGTCTTCGCCAATTTCTTTGCTGTATTTTTTAGCTGCTTGTGCCTTTGAGGTGTACACAATTCTTCTTGCAAAGTCTTCTTTTACTAAAGAATTTTTAAACCCATTTATTTGTTTTCTGTTTACCTTGTCCTTTAAGAACAGGGTAAACGCTATTTTTTCCTTTACTCTGTTTGAAACTGTGGTAGATTTTAAAAGAACCAAGCCCAAAACACCCAACATAAAAAGCACCAAAGCAATGCTAATTACCACAGAGATGTAAGAAGATGCCAAGCGTCTTTTTTGATAAGATTCAAATTTTGAAGACATGTACTATAGATTCAATTCGTTGGCAAGATAATAATTAGTACTCATTTTACCCGCACTGTTCGCAGTATTTAATACACCTGCTTCTTTGCTCTTTTGTTACACGCAAAAAAAACACTTTATTTTTATAAAATTACAACGTAGGGTTTTCGTGCGTTCTCTCTTGGCAGAGTTCTATAAGCACTCCATTTGTTGTTTTTGGATGCAAAAAAGCCACCCATTTATTGTCTGCGCCTTTTTTCGGAGGGTCATTTAAAACCACAAATCCGGCTGCTTTAAGCCTCACAATCTCTGCTTTGATGTCTGCCACGGCAAAAGCAATGTGGTGCACACCTTCTCCTTTTTTGTCAATAAACTTGGCAATGGGACTATCTGCAGTGGTGGCTTGCAACAATTCTATTTTGTTAGGACCACTTTTAAAGAAAGCGGTTTTCACCCCCTCTGAAGCCACTTCTTCCTCCTTGTAATGCACTGCGCCAAACAAAGCGGCAAACAGCTTGTTTGATGCCTCTAAATCTTTTACAGCAATACCGATGTGTTCTATTTTGTCCATACTTCTTTTGGTTACTTTGCAATAATAGTGATATTATCCAATTCATAGGTGCCATCAAAATAAACATTTCCACTTCCCGTGTATTTAAAAGCAATAAA
>DPRC01000137.1:2242-3078 GCA_003537695.1 Polaribacter sp. | reverse complement strand
AAAAGTAGAATGCACCCAGTTTTTATATCCTTCACCATTGGAGACAATTTTAGCAGGTAAAACATGCCATGTTGCACTGCTAACCGCTGCAGCTGTTCCTTCCCAATCTGTAGAAATTAAAACCTTTAAGGTACTCCCGTTCGCAAAACTATTTGAAGTTTCAAAAGATAAAAATTCTTCTGCAGTGCTCTCTAAATCTACGCCTTTTGTAAGCAGCCAAGTACTAGTATATGCATCTCCAGAGTTTTTAGAACCCATTCTTGCCGCCTTGCTTTGTGAATAAGTATCCGAATAGGAGCGCCAAGATTTAGTCCCTGCTTCTCTATAATTTATCCAATCTGTAATGCTTATTTCCCCTGAAGCTGTCTCAAAATACTCTGCTAATAAGGTCAGCGGAAAATCGCTTTCAGAGCGCGTTGTGCACCTTTCATTAGTCATCTTAACATCATCAGACGTATTTAAAACCAAAACTAAGAAATGCCCGTTATAATCTTTAGAAACTACTGCATTTATAATACCTCCACCCATCGGCAAAGCTTTATTTCCAAAACTTGCAAAAGAACTCGTCTCTAGCAATAAGTCTGCATAACCCAGCGTCTGACAACTCTGTATTTTACGCTGAGTATCGAAATCTTCTTTGGGGTCTACAAAAGATTTCCCCTCTAAACCTAATGGGAAAACAAGCTCTTTTACACATATAAATGTTCCAATATCCGAAGCATTTATTCCCGCTAAAGAAACTTCTTTCGGAACAATTACCGCTGTTTCTTCAGAGCGAAAAAAATGATTGTTCATCTGATTTAAGGCTACACTTTCTATTTCCATAGCATCTGTAG
>DPRC01000137.1:0-1825 GCA_003537695.1 Polaribacter sp. | reverse complement strand
CTCTCCCAACATTAAATTTATTATAACTATTGGTTAAATTAATGGCAATTCTAATTCCCGCAGTTGGATTTTCGGGAGCATCTTGCATAAAAAACTCTCTAAAGTAGTTTCCCTTTGCATCCGAAGAAATAACATATCCCTTGACAACGATATTGGACACTATTTTAACAGGGGGTTTCCCTAAAATATAGAGCCCTTTTAAATCTTTTATTGATTTTAATTCTAACTGATTGTTTTGAATGCTATCTAAAATCCCCTTTAATTTTAAATTTTCTTCGCCCCCCAAACCTTGAGGAACGGTATAATCTCCATCTTCAATACAGGCTTTAAAAAGTAGGCTTGTTACCAAAGCGACCAAACATAAAATTATTTTGTTTATTTCCATTTTGAGTACATTTAATTTTTTAAAAACTTACGCTAGCATTTAGAAAGTATGTTGTCCCGCGACCGTACCAGTATTTATTACCAAATACCGGTTTCTTTAGCGCCTTATCCTCTTTTAACTGCGTATAATTTGCATTCCTCCCTTGTTCAAAACCACCAGACTTGTAGGCTATATTTAAAAGGTTATTTATTGTTCCAAAAAAACTAATATAATATCCTCTAATTTTCCAGGATTTTCCACCCACCATATTTACCACTTTGTACGCATCAAATTTTTCTTGTCGTACGAGTTCTCTCGCAATGTCTAAGTCGTAATTTGGAAATATTAAACCATCTTCCGCAGTATAAAAATTACTTGATCTTGTCAAGGGTGCAATGTCTACAAACGTATTGCTAAAGAAATTTAAAGTACCGCTAATCCACCAGTAGTTTGGGTCTCTATATCCAAAACCAAGGGAATATGCATTGTGAGGGCCTGCAGCAATTTTATAATTTTTTAAATTGGAGACATAATCTCCTGAACGACCATTTTCATCAAAAACACCCTCATTTGTGCGGTCTGAAGTAAGGTATAGATTCGGGTTGTTCGCATACACAAAACTCCCAATAGCTGCTGCAGCTTTTAATTTTATGGTAGCAGTAACCTGTGCCTCTATGCCTATTTCTAATCCCATATGTTTCTTCTCAATACCCGACAATATTTCTTGAACAAAAGCCGTATTATCTCCACCAACACCATCTCCAAAATAAAAAGAAATCTCTGTTGCTTCTTGTATTTTTGTGAAGTATCCCGTCACCCGAGCCGTAATTATTGGGCTTCTTCTAATATAACTAAGGTCCACAGCAAGTACTTTTTCACGCTGTAAGTTATCTACAACATTGTTATTTTCTCTCGAATTAGAAAAAGAGTTTCTCAGCAACGGTGCTTGTGTCAAATACCCCGCTTTTACATCTATTAAATTACGCCCATCCAACTTATACGTTGCTCCAGCCTTTATTCCATAATCTACAAAATTCAGCTCCTCTGAAGGACCAAGAGAGTTGTTCTCAAAACGCCCATTTTGATATAAACCCTTTCTCTGATTTGTTGTCTTCGAAAGGTTGGCCGCTAAAAAAAAATCTATTTTATGATATTTAAACTGTGCTTGTACAAAGGCCTTTATTAAAACCGAACTTAAATTGAAGTTGTATTTAAAAGTGTCCCCCCCCGCAACCACCCTATTGGGGTTTGCTGCATCATTCTGCATTTGAGCTGCTGTATCCGCAAAATTATTAATATCTAAATAACCATTCCCTCCTAATAAATCAAGTACCTCTGCAAAATTATGAGAATTTAACTGCTTGTACTCTATTGCCCCATTTAGCGCAATATTATTATTTATAGCGGTGTTATAAACGGTGTTTACTGTAAGTTGTTTGTCATCATTTCTGTCCTCATATA
>DPRC01000157.1:5858-14328 GCA_003537695.1 Polaribacter sp. | reverse complement strand
TTTAAAACCGGATTGATTTCAAACATTGCAGAATCAGACTTGATATAAGCAGTGTATAAAGACGTAACAAATTTTGTCATTTCTTTAAACGCCATTCCCGATAAACCTAAATTGAATGCTATCTTTCTTGCTTGAAAAGGCATTAAACCCAACAATGGATCTACCTCTTCTGTAAATATTAAGTGCGGAGTCTCCTCTGCGACTGTTTCAATATCCATTCCACCTTCGGTAGAATACATAATCATATTTTTTCCTGTAGCTCTGTTTAACAAAACAGACATATAATACTCTTCTGGCTCAGAATCTCCTGGATAATATACATCCTCACAGATTAAGACTTGATTTACCAATTTCCCTTCCGCAGAAGTCTGAGGTGTCACCAACATCATTCCAATAATATCATTCGCAATCTGCTCTACTTCTTGTAGATTTTTAGCTAATTTCACACCACCACCTTTTCCACGGCCACCAGCATGCACCTGTGCTTTGATTACGTGCCATCCTGTGCCCGTTTCAGCAGTTAATTGTTTGGCTGCATCTACAGCTTCCTTATGATTACTTGCCACAATTCCGCGCTGTATTCTAACACCAAAACTGCTTAAAATTTCTTTTCCTTGATATTCGTGTAGGTTCATCCTATAAATGTTTTAAAACGGCTCAAAAATACAAATTCAGATGCTATTTTATACCATGATTCAAATAAAATAAAACAAAAAAAGTATCCACTCTTATTCCCTAGACTTTAGACGCGAAATGAGGAACAGGCATCCGTATTTGTGCTTTCTTTTTTATACTTTCGTAGATAAATTAATAAAGTATGATTGTTTGTAATAATATTCATAAGCATTATGGCGACGTAGCGGTTTTAAAAGGTGTTGATTTACACATTAAAAAAGGGGAGATTGTGGCAATTGTTGGACCTTCTGGTGCTGGAAAAACGACACTACTCCAAATTTTAGGTACGCTAGACAAACCCGCAGAAACGAATGACTTTGAACTTTCATTAAATAATAAATCGCTTAAAAATTTAACAGATAAAGAATTGTCTTCTTACCGGAATGCACATATTGGCTTTATTTTTCAATTTCATCAGCTGTTGCCTGAATTTACCGCATTAGAAAATGTATGTATTCCTGCTTTTATTGGTAAGAAATCTAAAAAAGAAACAGAGCAAAAAGCAAAAGAAATCCTAAATTTTTTAGAGGTTGGGCACCGAATGGACCACAAACCAAGTGAACTTTCTGGTGGAGAACAACAACGGGTAGCAGTTGCACGCGCGCTGATTAACAATCCCTCAGTAATCTTAGCAGATGAACCTAGTGGAAATCTAGACAGCGCAGCTGCTAAAAACTTACACGAATTATTCTTTCAGCTACGCGATAAATTTGGACAAACTTTTGTCTTAGTCACTCATAATGAAGAGTTGGCTGAAATGGCAGATCGGAAACTAACCATGAAAGATGGTGTCATAATTTAATTCACAAATATGTAAAGTGACACAAAATAGCACCATGAAAGAAACTTTTAAAAATTTAAGTTTTATTCCTGAATTTTAATATGAAAAAAGCAGACCTTAAAGAGTTTTTAGACGAAAAAGTAATATTGTACAATACGCCTGAATTTATTACCTCAGATCCCATTCAGATTCCGCACCGCTTCTCTAAAAAAGAAGATATTGAAATCGCTAGTTTTTTAACTTCTATTATTTCTTGGGGAAATAGAACCATGATTATTCGGAATGCTTCTAAAATGATGGAATTACTAGATCATGCTCCCCATGATTTTATCATAAACCACGAAGAAAGCGACTTAAAAAGCTTAGAAGGCTTTGTACACCGGACCTTTAATCACACAGATTTTCAGCAATTCATTCAGTCACTACAACATATTTATGTAAAGCATGGTGGTTTAGAACAGGTGCTTTTAATTAAAGACGACTCTACAACCTATCAAAGCGCTATTCATCATTTTAAAAGTTGCTTTTTTGAAATAGCACACCAGCAAAGGACGCAGAAACATATTTCTGATCCACTAAAAAACTCGGCGGCAAAACGAATCAATATGTTCTTACGTTGGATGGTGAGAAGCAATGCAGGAGGCGTAGATTTCGGACTTTGGGAAACACACAGTCCTGCGCATTTATCCTGTCCATTAGACGTACATTCTGGCAATGTCGCTAGGAAACTAAAACTATTGCTACGAAAACAAAATGATTGGAAGGCCGTTGCCGAATTGGATAATACACTGCGAAAGTTAGACAAAGAAGATCCTGTGAAATACGATTTTGCGCTTTTTGGTCTCGGTGTTTTTGAAAAGTTTTAATTAGAAGTTAACAAGTATTTCTAGTTCCTTATATTTTTGATAAATTTAGGCTTGGAAATCTGTATTAAAAGAGCAAATGCAATTTAAAAATCCTGAAATTTTATATTTTTTAATACTGCTTATCATCCCCATTTTGGTGCATCTTTTTCAACTTCAAAAGTTTGTAAAAGTACCCTTCACAAATGTTGCTTTTTTGCAAACGCTTCAGCAGCAATCTCGCAAAAGTTCTCGCTTAAAAAAATGGTTAATTTTGTGTACGCGAATGCTCTTCTTCACAGCCCTTATATTTGCTTTTTCTAAACCGTACTTCAGTCCACAGAACCGTGCCAAGGAACCACAGTATTTCATCTATTTAGACACTTCTCTAAGCACAGATACTAGGGGAGAAAAAGGCAATTTATTGAAAATTGCTGCGCAAGAAATCATAGAAAACACAGCTCCTAATAACAACTATTCTTTACTAACAAATACTGATTTTTACAAAGACCTGAATAAAAAGGAATTGAAAAAGATCCTATTATCTATAGAGAATTCAACTTTAAAACTAGATTTAAAAACTGTTTTCCTTAAAATTAAACAAGAAAACAAAAATAAAACTAAAGCTTTACATAGAAACATATTAATATCTGATTTTCAGACTACTTACAACAATAAGTTTACAAATGTAACAACCGCTTTTACAGCGGTGCAACTAGCAGCGAGTCAGAAAAACAACATTTCGATAGACAGTATTTTTATCAGGAATAAGAATAGCCAGAACTTCACCGTACACGCACTTATAAAAAACCAAGGACCTAAAAAAGAGAATGTTCCTATTGCCCTTTTCAACATAAAAAAATTACGCAGTAAACAAACCTTCTCTATCGAAAAAAACACGACAAAAGAAATACAGTTTAAAGTAAATAATACAGGTGATTTTCTAGGAAAACTAAAGCTTGCTTTTAGCGATACTTTTTTATTTGACAACAGTTATTTCTTTGCTGTAAATACAAAAAAAATAAATGTTTTAGCCATTGGAAATACCACTACTTTTTTATCAAAAATATATACCGAAGAAACATTTAGGTTTGAACAAAAAACCTTACCCGAGGTAAATTACAACACGCTTGACAAGCAACAACTAATCATCTTAAACGAGTTGAAAATTATTCCAAAAATTTTAGCAAAAAAATTAGCAGTGTTTTCTCAAAATGGTGGAAGTATTGTGATGATACCCGCTCAAAAACTATCGGTAAACTCTTACAACACTTTTTTAAGAAGTTTGAATGTCGGAGAAATAGGAAGACATCAAAAAGACACCCTAAAGATAACGGCTATAAATTATGCCCATCCTTTGTTTAAAAATGTCTTTTCAAAAAGAATCACAAACTTCCAATACCCAATAGTCAGAAGCTATGCTCCTATTTCAGGTGACGTCTCTAAAATCGTTTCATTTGAGAACAATACTGCTTTTATAAGCCAATTAGGCAATAAAAAGATGTATTATATTTCTGCTGCATTAAACATAAAAAATAGCAATTTTATAAACGCACCGTTAATTGTTCCTATCTTTTATAATCTTGGAGCTATGAGCGCTCAGTATCCGGCTCTGGCTTACCGAGCTGGCCAAGAAAACACAATTGAAATAACAACAGAGACGAATAAAGATGAAATATTAACACTTGCAAATACTGAGAATTCTTTTATACCGGGGCAACGGGCATCTCAAAATAAGGTACTCATTACAACAAAAGAACAGCCAAAAAAAGCTGGATTTTACAGCGTATTTAAAAAAGATATTAAAATTCAGGACCTCGCATATAATGTCCCTCGCGAAGAAAGTCTGTTAAATTTTTTAGATTTAAATAAACTTAGTAAGGCAGAAAACATCACAATTTTGCCTTCAATAAAAGAAGTATTTAAAAAAATTGTTAAAAATAATGAAGTTCATTGGCTCTGGAAATGGTTTTTACTCCTAGCAATTGTATCTTTGTTTTTAGAAATTTTGATTTTAAAATTCTATACACCATGAGTACGCTTATAAAATCGGCAACGATTATAGACACTTCGAGTCCTTACCATCAGCAAAAAAAAGATATTTTAATTGAAGATGGAGTCATCACGAGAATTGACGATCACATCCCTTCCCAAAAAGACTTTATTCAAGTAACGGAAGAAAATTTGCATGTTTCCTGTGGTTGGTTTGACACCAGCGTCTCTTTTGGAGAACCGGGTTATGAAGAGCGTGAAACCATTAAAAACGGTTTGACAGTAGCGGCAAAAAGTGGCTTTACCGCAGTAGCAGTAAATGCAAATACGAATCCCGTTATCGATAATAAAGCTGCTGTAGAGTTCCTAACCAACAAAGCACAAGGTTTTGCCACGAAATTATACCCAATTGCGGCATTAACGAAGCAGAGCGAAGGAAAAGAAATGGCAGAATTGTTCGACATGCAACAGTCTGGAGCAATCGCATTTGGTGATTATAAAAAACCTATTGTCAATGACAATCTGATGAAGATCTCTTTACTATATGCTCAAAACTTCAATGGTCTCGTAGTAAGTTTTCCGAAAAATCAGGCGATTGCTGGCGATGGAATTGCGAATGAAGGCGTGAATAGTACAAAATTGGGCTTGAAAGGAATTCCAGCATTGGCTGAAGCCTTGCAGATTGCTAGCAACTTATTTATTTTAGAATATACTGGTGGAAAACTACACATTCCAACAATCTCTACCGCTAGATCGGTAGCTCTTATTAAGGAAGCAAAGAAAAAAGGTTTGCAAGTTTCCTGCAGTGTTGCTGCACATCATCTCGTTTTAACAGATGACGAATTGCATGAGTTTGAAAGCAATTATAAAACCAATCCACCATTAAGAACAAAAGCAGACTGTAAAGCTTTGCAAAAAGGAATCCGCACTGGAGTTATAGACATCATCACTTCTGACCACAACCCAATAGATATTGAATATAAAAAAGTAGAATTTAGTGAGGCGAAAAACGGCACTATTGGCCTAGAAAGCTTTTTCGGAGCGGTGAACGCTGTTTTAAATTTATCAGATTTTATTGAAAATATCACCTCAAAGCCAAGAAGTATTTTTGGAATAGAAGCTGCTGCTATCGCTCTTGGTGAAAAGGCAGACATCTCACTCTTTAATCCTGAAGGAAAAGATACGTTTACAAAAAAACATATTTTATCTACTTCAAAAAACAGTGCATTTATCAATAAACAAATGCTTGGGAAGGTCTATGGTATTTTCTCAAACAACCAACTTATTTTAAATTCTTAAAACTTGAATAATAACAGCGTAGAAGAAGGAAAGAAAATTGCGATTATTAGCTATATCCCTTTTGTTGGATTGATAATATCAATTATTCTAAATAAAGAAAAACGGAATTATTTTGCACGATTTCACATGCGGCAAAGTATTGGTTTAAATGTACTTTACTTTATTAATAGGTTTATTGTCTATGGTTATTTTGGAGTCGCAGCAGGAGATATCGGGAAAGTTGGAGTATTGGTACTTTTTGTACTTGGTGTATTCGGAGCACTTCAAGGAAAAGAAAAATTAGTCCCTGTTTTTGGAGCACAGTTTCAAGAATGGTTTAAAAATATTTAAAATACCCTTTTTTTAGTATGCTTGACTTGCAATATATTGTTAGAACACCAAAAATTACATCAGAAAATCCGCCTTTACTTGTGCTACTGCACGGTTATGGAAGCAATGAAGAAGATCTGTTCTCATTTGCAGAAGAACTTCCTGACGAGCTACTCATTGTAAGCCCACAAGCACCGCTTTCCATGGGTTTTGGAAGCTATGCTTGGTACACTATTAATTTTGACGAAATCAATGGGAAATTCTCTGATTTGAAGGAAGCCAAAGAATCGATTGATAAAATTTCGCTGTTCATTGATACCATAAAAAAGAAATATCATACCGATCCTGATAACACATTTTTACTTGGTTTCAGCCAAGGTGCTATTTTAAGCTATTCACTCAGTTTTTTCCACCCCAATAAAATCCAGCATGTCCTTGCTTTAAGCGGTTATATTAATACAGAATTGCTTCCAGAAGAGATTTCATCAGAGATTAAAACAGACTATTACTGTTCACACGGAATTGTGGATCAAGTACTGCCTGTAACTTGGGCAAGAAACTCGAAACCCTTTTTAGAGGCATTAAACCTGAATACAGCGTACTCAGAATACAATGTAGGACACGGCGTTGCTCCGCAAAACTTTTACAGCTTTAAGAAATGGATCGCAGAGCGCTTATCGCCTAAAGTAAACTAAGCGCACCCAAAAGAACTCACAAATGGATAGTTGTAAAAAATGTAGTCAAAAATTTAGTTATTGGCAGGTCTATCAAAACTACTGGAGTGCCAAACAACAGATTGAATGCTCAAACTGTAAACTGCCACACGCATTTACAATAAGAAGCCGAGCGCTATCAATTGCCCTTGTTATAGTGGTTCCTAGTATTCTCCAAGCTGCATTACAAACAGAAAAGAGCGCTGTGGTATTCGGGTTTTGGACACTGCTATTGCTGTACATCGTTATTTCCCTTATCATGTCCTTTTTAACCAACCCCCTTTTAAAAGTGAAGCCCATTAAACAGTAAAAAAACACCTTAGAAAAGGGTATATAGAGTTGTTGCTAAAACACCTTTTGAGCCTTCCAAAGGAATGGTTAGTAATTGCTTTTCTTTTTTTACTTTTAAATAAAATGGTGCTTTTAGTAAATGAAGTCCACTATTTTTTTTTATTCGAATTCCCTGTCCAGAAATAATATCTTTGTTTGGTATAAAATCCCCTCGAGGTATGTGCTCCGTTAAAATAATATATTTAAAAGCATATAGCTTTTCAATAATCTGCTGCACCTCGTTATTTGATAAATGCTGCAGTACTTGTCGAACAATCGCACAGTCTCCAGAAGGCAGGACATCTTTGGAAATATCTAAGCAATAGAATTCTAAATTTTCTGATTTAAAGTGTTCCTTATTATAGTGAATAAGTGCCGGAACAATATCAACAGCAACATACCTCTTTGCGTATTTCAGCAATTCTTTTCCAATATTAAAATCTCCACAGCCTAAATCACAGACTTCAATGGGATTCTTAAAGCCCTTTAAGAAAGTATTCACTGTTTCAATATAAGGCTTTATTATATCTCGCTGATGTGACCCAACACCCGAATAAAAAGCTTCAGAACTAGCACCCCAAAGTTTCATTTCATAAACCTGCTCCATCGCTTCTTTTGTCGGCCAAGGTTCTTTTCTAATATTCTCTTTTTCTTTCATACCTAATAATCGCATACGACCAAACGAAAGTTGCATTTGCTAAGCCCTTTTATACACAGCGAATAGCGCTCATGCACGACTACAAATTTAATTAAAATTCTCTTTTAATAAATTCCAATTCAACAAAAACCATTGTTTCTTTTAAACTACCTTTGCAGGAAAAATAATACATGCAGTTTTCTGATTTTCCTTTTAATAAATCGATCTTAAAAGCCGTAGCGGAAGCCCGCTTTCAAACACCGAGTTTAGTGCAACAAAAAGCGATTCCTTTAGTTTTAGAGAAAAAGAACGTGATTGTCTCTGCGCAAACAGGAACTGGAAAAACTGCTGCATTTGCATTGCCAATTATTCAGCTTTTATTTGACCAACAAGATGCAGAAAAGGGAGAGAAAAAAATAAAATCTTTGGTCATCACGCCCACCCGTGAGCTGGCGATTCAAATATTAGAAAATTTCAAAAGCTTTAGCAAGTATTCCAACCTAAGAGCCACCGCTGTTTTTGGAGGGGTCTCTCTAGAGCCTCAAAAAGAAATTTTAGCAAAAGGTATTGATATTTTAATTGCAACTCCCGGGAGATTAATCGACCTGCAAATGCAAGGAAATATTGACTTGAGTGCGGTTGAAATATTTGTCTTAGATGAAGCTGATCTTATGCTAGACATGGGGTTTATCAACGATGTAAAAAAAATAGAACGTTTCTGTCCAAAACAAAAACAGACATTACTTTTTTCTGCAACCATGCCAGAGAAAATAGTCGATTTAGCAAAAAAAGTAATTAAGAGTCCTGTTGTTATTGAAATAAATCCAGAAGAAACTACCGCAAAAAACATAGGGCAACTGCTCTATTATCTTCCAAAAAAGAATAAAACTGA
>DPRC01000157.1:812-5428 GCA_003537695.1 Polaribacter sp. | reverse complement strand
GGGTATAAGGTGGCAAGTATTCACGGAGACAAGACCCAGGGAGTAAGAAATAAGGCAATTGAAGATTTTAAAAACAAAACTGCCCATATTTTAATTGCCACAGATGTTGCATCTCGTGGAATAGACATTACCAATGTGGATGCTATTATTAATTTTGACATCCCGAATGTTCCAGAAACCTATATTCATAGAATTGGTAGAACGGGAAGAGCCGGTAAATCTGGAATCGCATTTTCTTTTTGTTCCCCTGATGAGAATGCATATATCAAATTGATTGAGACTTTAATTGAAAAACCAATTAAAATAATCACAGATCACCTCTATATTATTTCGAAGCCAAAACAAAAAAGAACCCAGGAAAATACAGTGAGCAAACATAAAAAGGGTAGAAAATCTGAAGCCTCTAAAAAGAAGAAAAAACGCTGGTATTAACTACTGCTAGATTTAAGCCTGAATCTTCAAGCCATCAAAGGCTAAAAAAACGTTTTTGGGAAGTTTTTTTGACACTTCACTATGAAAACCTAACTTGTGGCTAATGTGTGTGAAATAGGCCTTTTTAGGCTGAATTTCTTCAACAAAATCCAATGCTTCTTGTAAGTTAAAATGCGTTGGATGTTCCGCTATTCGCAGTGCGTTTAAAATTAAAACATCTAAATCTTTCAACTTCTCTCGCTCTTCTTTAGAAATTGTTTTTACATCTGTCAAGTAGGCTATATTCTGAATTCTATATCCAAGTATGGGTAATTTACCATGCTTTACGGCAATTGGTACTACGGGTACACGATCCAATAAAAAAGGGGTTTCCGTTAGAATATGGGGTTGCACGCTTGGTGCACCAGGGTACCTATTTTCCTTTGAAAAAATATATTCAAAACGCTGCTCTAAACTATCAAATGTTTTCTGGTTTAAATAAATGGGCATCTCCCCTATTTTGTAACAAAAAGGACGCAAATCATCGATTCCTGCCGTATGGTCAGAATGCTCATGTGTAAACAAAACACCATGTACTAATTGTACACTTTCCCTTAACATTTGCTGCCTAAAATCTGGGCCACAGTCAATTACATAGGTTTTGTCATCCCAAGAAATTAAAAGAGAAGAGCGCAAGCGCTTGTCTTTGGTATCTGTGGACAAACATACCGGATCTTTACTTGCAATCATTGGAACACCTTGTGAGGTTCCCGTTCCTAAAAAGGTAATATTTAATGTCTTTTTATCAAATTTCATTAAAACAAAAATAAGATAAAAATTGACTGATAGCACACTAATTCCCTTACATTTGTTCTAACGTATAAAAATCGATTTATGGCAATTTCTTTAAAAGGAGATCAAGAGATAACAAGTGCACCTACCACCAAGAGTAAAGCACTGAGAATTAACTTAAACTCAGATATCTACGGAACTTTTGCAGAAATTGGAGCGGGCCAAGAAACGGCTCGTAACTTTTTTAGATCTGGTGCTGCATCTGGTACCATTGCAAAGGCGATGAGTGCCTACGATAAAGATTTTTCTGATGCTATTTATGGCATTGAGGAAGACAAGCGATACGTTACACAGCCAAGACTTAAAAAAATGCTGCGCCACGAAATCGATTTAATGGAAGATCGATTGAGCAGATCGAAGCATCCAGATAAATTATTTTTCAGTTATGCCAATACGGTAACCACCATTGATTTTGCAAAACAATTTAAGGGGCACGGATGGATCGGTATTCGTTTTCAACTAGATCCTTTAGAAGACTATAATGAAATCATCTTACACCTTCGATTTAAAGAGACAGATGCCCGTTTGCAACAGGAGACTTTAGGAATCTTGGGGGTCAATTTAATTTATGGTGCCTTTTATTTAAATGACAACCCTAAAGAATTGGTGCGGTCCTTTTATGATAACTTAAGCAGCGATCAGTTAGAGATTGACATGATTAATTTTTCTGGACCTCGTTTTATGTATGTTGACAATCGATTGATGAGCTTACAGCTGCTTAAAAATGGAATGACAAATGCAGTAATGTTTGGGCCTGATGGAAATAACTTACTTCCTGCACAAGTACTGTACAAAAAAAATATTTTAGCTTTACGCGGTAGCTTTAGACCTGTTACTAAAGTAAATATGGATATGTATGAGAAGTCCAAAAAACTTTTTTTAGCTGAAAATAAAGTAAAAGAAAGTAGAACTCAAGTAATTTTTGAAATTACCCTAAGCAATTTAAGTGCAGAGGGAAAAATTAATGAAAGAGATTTCTTAGATCGCGCAGAATTACTCTGCTCTTTAGGGCAAAATGTAATGATCACCAACTTCCAACAATACTTTAAGTTGGTCGAGTATTTTAGTGAATTCACAAAAGAAAGAATGGCGCTTGCCATGGGAGTAAACAACCTTATTCAAATTTTTGATGAAAAATACTATCGCAATTTAAGTGGTGGTATCTTAGAAGCGTTTGGTAAACTTTTCTATCGAGATTTAAAAGTTTATATGTATCCTTATAAGGAGCAAGAAACCGGAACCTATGTGAATACAGACAATCTTAAAGTCCATCCAAGAATGAAAGAATTATACAAGTTCTTTAAAAACAACGGAAGGCTTATAAATATTGATGATTTTGATCCAGAGACTCTAGATATTTTCTCTCGAACCGTTTTAAAAATGATTGTGAATGGAGATAAAGGCTGGGAAGAAATGTTACCGGAAGGCATTCCTGAAATCATCAAACAAAAACGTTTATTTGGATATTCTAAAACAAGAGTGAAAAAATAGTTTTCACTTTAAAAATTTGGGATCTTCTTGTGTTTTACGAATTAAAAACTTGAACATTAAGGGTCTTTAGAGACCATTTTGATAAAGTAAATGCAAAGATTCGGTTGTAAAAAGTAAAAAACCCATTAAATAAATGCTTTCAACCAGTTTTAAATTGCATTATTTTTACTTTATGAGTGCCATACAAATTAGTAAGTCTGGCTTATTCTCTATAAAACATTGCAACCAAATACTGAGCTCCTCTACTTCGTTCGGCAATAGATTTTCTAAGGCCTTTTTTAATTCTTTACAAAATAGCTCTGAGTTAAAACTCACTTTTTTTAACACAGTGATTGTGTAATCAAACGTTGCTCTTGCCATATTTCCTTATATTTATTAATAATAACGAAAATTAACCTCATTTTAGTATCCCAAAATGAATTAAAAAAAAACCATCAACTTATGGTTGATGGTTTTTAGAGAATATTTTGAAAAAGTACGCTTATAACTTATTAATTTTAAGAACCAATTCTTTAGCCTTAGCTTCTAAATCTGCACTTACACCGCTATAGTGTGCTTTTTTATTTTCAACACCTTTGGCGTTAATTTTTGCGATCAAGGCGTCAAAAGTAGTTATAGTTTCATCTATAATTGCTTCAACCTCCTTATTGTCTCCTTTAAGATCTACTTTTTCGGAAACGTATCCGATAATATCTCCTAACGTATAATTGATATCTCTTTTTAAGTTTTTTATGCTAGCCATAATATATTTTAATTTTAAAGGTGCAAAGTTAGTTTAATTATTTAAAATAGCGCTATCAATTCTTTAATATTTCTTAGGGTTTTAAAATCTAATTGCTGTGCTTCCGCTAGAGAAACTTCCTCATGTACCCAAGTAGTATGAAAAGGGATGTGAATTGCTTTGGCTCCAATTCCTAAAAGCGGTAAGACATCCGATTTTAAAGAATTTCCAATCATTAAAAGTTGTGCAGGAACAATATCTAAATGTTTCACAAGTTTTAGATAGTCTTTTTCTTTTTTATCGCTCATTACCTCAATATGATGGAAATAATGCAACAAATTCGACTTTTCTAATTTTCTCTCCTGATCTAATAAGTCGCCTTTTGTAGCAACTATTAACTTGTACTTTCCCTGTAAACTTTCTAAGACCTCTTCTACTCCATCTAAGAGTTGTATTGGTTTCTCCAACATCTCTTTGCCAATCGCTATTATTTCACCCAAAGTTTCTGGCGGTAATTGATAGTTTGAAAGCACTAAAGCACATTCTAACATCGAGAGCACAAAACCTTTAATACCATATCCATAAATCGATAGGTTTTTAATTTCTGTCTTAAATAACTCTTGCGTTATTTTATTTTTAGTTTCATACGGAGAAAGCAACGCAGCAAATGCATCCTCTGCCTCTCTGAAGTATGTTTCATTTATCCATAAGGTATCATCTGCATCGAAAGCGATTACTTTGATTTGTTCAAACATTAAAGGAGGTTTAAATATTTCTTTGCTTTTTCTAAATCTTCTGGCGTATCAATGCCTACAGACTCTATTGTAGTTTCTACCATTTTAATTTTTTTTCCAAGTTCCTGATACCGAATTGCTTCGATTTTCTCGGAAGCTTCTAATGGAGTCATTGGTGTTTTGTAAAAATCTAATAAGGCTTGTTTTCTAAATGCATAAACCCCTTTGTGTTTGTAATATTTAACCGCAACATCCTGATCTCTATGGTAGGGAATTACACTTCTAGAGAAGTAAATTGCTAAATTATTTATGTCTGTAATTACTTTCACATTATTCGGATTTTCAATCTCTTCTTTCGCTGTAATTTGTACTTTTAAAGAAGCCAAATCAATCTCTTTGTCTGCATC
>DPRC01000157.1:0-398 GCA_003537695.1 Polaribacter sp. | reverse complement strand
TCTAGATCTGCTACAGCTTCTGCTATTCTGTCGGACCCACATTGGTGTTCAGCAACACTCATAATTACATCTCCACCTGCATTCGATATGTTTTCTTGGATAATTTCTGAGTCTGTTACCACATAAACAGCTTCAAATAACTTAGTCTCCAATGCAGCCTCATATGTTCTCAGAATGACTGACTTTCCTCCCAAATCTTTCATCAATTTTCCTGGAAACCGGCTTGCACTGTAACGTGCAGGAATCATTGCAATAATTTTCATAAATACTTTAAATATAATTCAAATATACTATTTTAAACATGGAAAGCTAAAAACAAAAAGCTTCTAAACCACCGTGTTCCACAATGCATTAGAAGCTTTCTATTTAGTATACACTTTTCTTTATTATTCCTTCAT
>DPRC01000159.1:4284-4635 GCA_003537695.1 Polaribacter sp. | reverse complement strand
TTTCTTGCCATATTACTTATAGAACCTCGCCCTAGTTTTGCATTGGGAATGCTTATAATTGCTGCCTGTCCTGGTGGAAATGTTTCCAATTTTTTTAGCAAAATGGCTGGAGGAAATGCTGCTTTATCGGTAAGCTTGACTGCTTTTGCGACTGCCGTATGTATTTTCATGACACCCTTTAATTTACAATTTTGGGGAAGTTTATACCCGCCTACAAATGCAATTTTAGAAACAGTATCTCTTGATTGGCTGTCCTTATTAGAACTTGTTTCTTTAATCTTAGGGGTTCCTCTGTTACTTGGGATGCTTATAAAACACCACCACTCAGAAATTGCACACAAAGTAGAAAAA
>DPRC01000159.1:2529-3949 GCA_003537695.1 Polaribacter sp. | reverse complement strand
TATTAAAACCGCTATCAATGTTGGTCTTTATTGCACTCATTGGCATCGCCTTTTCTCAAAATTTAGAAGTATTCGCTAATCATATTCACCACGTCATTTTCTTGGTAATTTTCCATAATATTTTTGCTTTTATACTCGGATTTTATACTGCTAAAAGTTTCGGACTCAATTATCAAGACACCAAAACAATTGCCATGGAGACTGGAATTCAAAATGGTGGCTTAGGCCTATTATTAATATTCGGCTTTTTTGATGGCTTGGGCGGTATGGCATTGCTTGCTGCTTTTTGGGGAATTTGGGATGTTTTCTCTGGGATTGCCTTAGCAAGTTACTGGGGAAAAAAACGAAATATTAAAATTTTAATCAAATAAAATTAATTGATGATTCAGAAAGTTTGGTTTACATTTATTTGGAGTACAATAAAGTGTGGTTTATTTTTTTACAGCAAGAAGATAACTATTTTAGGTAAGGAAAATATTCCAAAAAAAGGGGCTGTATTATTTGCTGTAAATCATCCAAATGGACTCCTAGACCCTTTATATGTTACCACAACAAATAAAAGGCAAAATCACTTTTTAGTAAGAGCTGCCTCTTTTAAACACCCATTTATAAAAAAAATATTAGTCTCTTTATATTTAATGCCTATCTACCGGATAAGAGATGGCGTCCAGCAACTATCCAATAATCAAGAAATTTTCGAGAAGTGCCATGCTATTTTAAAAAAGAAAGAAACACTAATGATTTTCCCTGAGGGAAGCCATAATAAAAAAAGAACTGTTAGGTCTTTAAGCAAAGGATTTATCAGAATTGTTTTCGGAGCTCTAGAAAAATATGAAGATTTAGAAGTTACAGTAATACCGGTGGGAATTACATACCAACATACCTCCCATTACCCTGCAAAAGTAACTGTCAATTATGGAAAACCAATTGCCACAAGGGCCTTATACGAGTCACATCCATTAGCCAAGTCTATTCGTATCTTAAAAGAGGAAGTGTATGAACAATTAAAAGTTCTAAGCGTTCATATTTCTGATGATCAGGAATACGAAAGAATTTTACAGCAACTAAACAAGGCTCAAATTGATTTTACAGAAGTAAACAAGACGAATAAAATGATTCAAACGAACAGGTTTCCGGCAGCGAAACCTCCAAAAAAGAACTATTTAAAACCGCTACTTTACCTTATTAAATTAAATAGTATCCTTCCCTATCTCATCTGGAAAAAAATATCAAAAAACATCGATGAAGTTGAATTTATAGATACTTTTAGATTTAGCATCAACTTGTTTTTATGCATTTTATTTTATGGCATTCAAACCCTTATTATAAGTCGCTATTTTGGAAGCACTCTTGGATTATTTTACCTTGCAATTTCCGCTCTTATAATTATAATATATGTAAAATTAACTCCAACAAACGC
>DPRC01000159.1:0-2098 GCA_003537695.1 Polaribacter sp. | reverse complement strand
ATAAAACGCCTAGTCTAAGATAGCATCCTGGAGTACTTGTTGAATTTTTGTGCGCATGTTGCGCTCAATCAACCCCCGGTTCTCCATATCTGGATACACTCTATTCGAAAGAAATACATAAACCAATCCACTTATTGGATCTGCCCAAGCATAAGTACCTGTAAAGCCAGAATGTCCAAAACTTTCCTCAGATACACAACCACAAGTAGCTTTTACCTCAGGATCTAGCTGAGGTTTGTCAAAGCCTAAGCCTCTTCTTACCTTTTCATCAAAAAAGTACCTTTGATTGAATTTATTAATGGTCTCGGACTTTAAGTAGCGTTTTCCGCCATAAAAACCTTTTTGTAAGTACAACTGCATCATCTTACCAACATCATTTGCATTGGCAAATACACCGGCGTGTCCACCAACACCTCCAAGCATGGCGGCACCCATGTCATGCACATTTCCCTGCAGTAGTTGATTCCTATAATAATTGTCTTTTTCCGTAGGCACAATGTCCTTTTTAGAAAAGCGCTCCAACGGCAAATAACCTGTCCTATTGGCACCCAAAGGCTGGTAAAAATACGCATCCACTAAAGCATTCAAAGGTTTTTTATAAGTGTTCTCAAGCACTTCTTTCAAAAGATAATATCCTAAATCACTATATTTATAACCCGTTTCTTCGCGCTGGTCTGCTCGTGCAATATATTTGTAAATACTGTCTTTATAATTGGATTTCAAAAACAAATTCTCAGCAACTTTGGTACCATATTCCTTGGATTTTACAGTCTGGTAATAGCTGGATAAATTTTCACCTGTAAGGCTGTCTTGCGTCGCTTTATAAAAAGGAATCCATGCCTTTAATTGAGCCGTATGAGACAACATTTCTTTGACCGTAATTCCTGCCTTATTGGTATTTCTAAAACGAGGAAGCATATCGGCTACCTCATCTGCTAGTGAAATCCTTTGCTCCTCCTCTGCTTTCATTAATAGTGGCAGTGTCGCTAATATTTTAGTTAGAGAAGCCACATCGTATAGATCTGTGTTTTTAACTTTCTTTATTTTATTTTGAGTATGGTAACCGTAACTTTTTTGCAAGACTACCTTGCCATTTCTTGCCACTAAAATTTGAAAACCTGGAGCCATTTCCTCGGTGATAATGGTATCTGCTATTTTATCCAAAAGTGCTAATTTATAAGAGGACATTCCTACCGCTTCAGGAATTGTATATTCAAATCTACTCAAATCTGTATTTGTAATTCCAGATCCCTCTTTAAAATTTGTACCTATAGAAACAGGTAGTTTCCCTTTGGCTCCAATCGCACCAAACAATAATTGTGCTGAAATTTCCTGGGCTAATTTACTGTTCTGATAAGAAACCATGACCCCTTCAATGTTCTTAAAACTCTTAACTTTCAGCAAGCTGTAAGGACTTGCAAACACCTCTAAAATAACGGTATTTTTTTTTGCAATTCCATGAAGCCATCGCAACTCTTTCTTTGTGAACTTATAGGACTTCCATGGGTTTGCATTTGATTTGTGAAACCCAATAATCACCAAGTCAAATGGCTTTAATTTCTCAACAATCCCTTTTAAACTGGTATCAGAAACTACTGTAATTTCTGCATAATTCTTTAGCATATTTACATGCGCATCGTTTTCCGCATCTCCCAATTTAACATACGCAATTTTTTGACTGTCTAGATTTCTAATAGGAACGACCGCTGCAGTACTTTTTAGTAAAGTAAGTGCATTTTGAACTAATGCTCTATGCAGTACCTCATCCTCTTTACGATTTAACGCTTCCACGATATTTTCTAAAACAATAGGTTGATACCTGTGCAAACCTGCCCAATATTTTGCTTTTAAGATTTTTCTAACAGAGAATTCTATCCTTTTTTGTGTCAGTTCTCCTGAGTTTAAAGCTTCCTTTATTAATAGAATTGAAGCAGAAATTTCTTGGGGAATTAGTAATATATCATTTCCTGCTACTATCGCTGCTACATTAATTTCTGCAGAGCTTGCATAATTTGCTGCGCCCTTCATATTCAATCCATCCGTAATAATTAAACGCTGAAAGACCAATTGCGCTTGCAATAAATTGGTAACTACATTT
>DPRC01000114.1 GCA_003537695.1 Polaribacter sp. | reverse complement strand
ATGATTCAAATTTTGAACCACAGACAGAAGAAGATATTATTAAATATATAGAAGGCAACAATTTGGAAGCCAATAGAACTAATTCTGGATTGTATTATGTAATTGAGAAGAGTGGATCTGGAACAAGACCTACAAGTACCAGTAACGTTACTGTTGCTTATAAAGGGTATTTTTTAGATGGCGAAACTTTTGATCAAAGCAATGCTAACGGAGCTACATTTCCATTGAACAGAGTAATTTCAGGCTGGACAGAAGGCATTCCGCTTTTTAAAGAAGGTGGAGAGGGAGTTTTAATAATTCCGTCTAATTTAGGTTATGGACCGAGTGGAAATAGCTCAATTCCTGGAGGAGCCGTTCTTGTTTTTGATATAAAATTAATTAGTGTCAACTAAACGTCTAAAAATTCATAAAAAAAGCGAAACTAGAAAAGTTTCGCTTTTTTTATTTTAAGCAATAATTGGTTTTATAAAATCATTAATTTTTTCCACTCCAGTGTCTCCGATATGCTTTATAAAGGCAGAGCCCACAATAGCTCCGTTTGAATACCTGCAAGCCGTATCAAAGGTTGCTTTGTCTGAAATACCAAAACCAATGACTAATTTACTTTTCAAGTTCATTCCCTTTATTCTTTCAAAGTACTCAATTTGACTGTTTGAAATTTCTCCTTTTGCCCCAGTAATAGATGCGGATGCTACCACATAAATAAAAGCCTTTGAGTAAGCGTCTATCTTTCTAATACGATCTTCTGAAGTATGGGGAGTGATTAAAAATACATTTGTAATTCCATATTTTTCAAATAGTTGTTGGTAATGATTTTCAAATTCTACCATGGGTAAATCAGGAAGAATTACGGTATCAATTCCACAAGCGACACAGGCTTCACAAAATTTATCTTCACCATATTTTAGTAACTGATTTAGATATCCCATAGCAACTAAAGGCGTTTTATTTATTCCTTTAATTGTTTTTAATTGCTCAAAAATAAGATCTAAATTAATTCCGTTTTCCAAGGCTTTATGACTGCTCTCCTGAATGGTTGGACCATCCGCTAGCGGATCAGAATACGGCAGCCCTACTTCAATAAAATCTACACCACTTTCTTCTAATGCCAATATAACGCTTGTTGTATCGTCTAACTTGGGGTATCCACAGGTAAAATAGATGGACAACAGATTTTTATCTTTTTCCTGAAATAATTCTTGAATTGAATTCATATCGATCCTTTTAGTTGTTATCTGTTATTTGTCGCTCAATACCAGTCCACAAATTAATTCTTAGCTGCAGTGCCTTTTTTCCAGTTTCTAGAACTTCTTTCCATTTTTGTGCATCGTTCCCACAGAGTTCTGTAACCATTTTTAAAGACAAAGGTCCATGTTCATCTCCGTCTAATTCAATATGTCTCTTTAAATAATAATTAAAACTATCGTAGGACTTATTATTTTCAAGTGTCGCCTTGTCAATAATACTGATAAACATGTCTGGTATTACATCTTCTCTCCCAAAGGTAAAAGAGGACGCTATTAAATGCGTTTTATTTGTTTTAATCGTATCAAAGGTAAAATTCAAAAACTCTTTTACCTCTTGCGGAACCGATAAGCTTTCCAATGCTGCTGCTACGGTATTATTAGATTGAATCATTTTCATGAATTCATTCATTTTGCTTGGGTCTGCATTGACTTCATTCATCGCAGTCAAGTACATTTCAAAATGACTTTTAATGACTCCATGTGCATCATGATCACTTTCTTCTGCTACCACTATTTCGTTAATAAAACGCGCTAATTCGGCATTTTTAGCAGGAATCCAAGGAATTGAAACACAGGTTAAATTCATCTGTATCGCTTTTAAAAGAGACATGAAATCCCAAACTGCAAAAACATGCAACGACATAAACGTCTGCACATCCTCTATGGTATGCAGCTTTTTGTACAATGAATGATTTTTCAATTCATTTCGTAAACCTGCTAATTCTTTTTCAATATGTTCAATATTACTATTCATCTGTTCTATGCTTCTAAATATTGTGTATAAATTTCTAAATCTTTGTCTCCTCTCCCTGACAGATTCACCACAACAACTTGGTCTTTTTTAAAGGTAATTTTATCTAAAACCGCCAAGGCATGTGCTGTTTCTAAAGCAGGAATAATTCCTTCTATCTTTGTCAACTCAAAAGCAGCATCTAAAGCTTCTTTATCTGTTGCACTCATAAATTTTGCCCTACCACTTTCATATAAAAAAGCATGCAGGGGTCCAACTCCGGGATAATCTAAACCCGCAGATATAGAATATGGCTCCACAATCTGTCCATACTCGTCTTGCATTAAAATCGTTTTACTTCCATGGATGATTCCTACTTGTCCTAATTGAGAAGTTGCAGCGCTTTCTCCAGAATGTACGCCTAAACCTGCTGCTTCCACAGCAATAAGTTCCACGTCTTCGTCATCTAAATAATGGTAAAAAGCACCAGCTGCATTACTACCTCCTCCAACGCAGGCGATAATGGTATCTGGATTTTCTTTACCAGTTTTCTCTTTTAACTGCCATTTCATTTCTTCAGAAATAATAGCTTGCAAGCGCGCAACCATATCTGGGTGCGGTGCAGGGCCTACTACAGAACCAATTAAATAGAAAGTTTCTGGATGCTGTATCCAGTATCGGATGGCTTCATTTGTAGCGTCTTTTAGCGTTTTAGAACCGCTTGTTGCCGGCACTACTTTTGCTCCCAACATTTTCATTCTAGTCACATTTGGAGCTTGCCGAACAATATCCTTTTCGCCCATAAAAACGGTACACTCTAAGCCCATTAAAGCGCACACAGTTGCCGTGGCAACTCCGTGTTGCCCTGCTCCTGTTTCAGCAATAATCTTAGTTTTACCTAATTTTTTTGCAATCAGTATTTGACCCACCGTATTGTTAATTTTGTGGGCTCCAGTATGACACAAGTCTTCCCGTTTTAAATAAATATGCGCACCGTGTTTGTCAGACAGTCGCTGTGCTAAATACAAAGGTGTTGGTCTACCAACATACTCTTTTAACAAGGCTTTGTATTCCGTTTGAAATTCTTCAGATTCTATAATTTGAATATAGTTATCTGCAAGTTCTTTTACATTTGGATGTAATAATTCCGGAATAAATGCGCCGCCAAATTGTCCGAAATATCCGTTTTTGTCTGGGTGAAATTTTGATTTCATATCTTCTAATGTATAATCCTATATCTATTCTCTCGTTTCCTACTTAACTATTGACCGTCAAACTACTTTTAAACTTTTTTAATAGCTCTATTTTCTTTACTCCGGGGGTACTTTCAAACTTACTATTTACATCTACTGCATATATTGGCAAAACAGAACTCCTAAGCTCCTGTACCTCTGCAAGTTCCTCAATGCCGATACCTCCACTTAAAAAGAAGGGGGTATCAAAAGGATATTTTTTTAAAACTGTCCAATCAAATGTGGTTCCGTTTCCTCCTCTTTCTTTTCCTTTCGTATCAAACAAGAAGTAATCTACCACTGGCACATAAGGTAGTAAAACATCAAAATCAAAGGAATCTTTAATCCCGAAAACTTTGATAATTTCAATGTCCTCCGCTGCTACATATTGTTTGTTTTTCTTCTTTCTTTGTAGCTTATTTTCTTCAATAAACAAAACTTTTCTTTCTGCTAACATCGCTTTTAATGCTATAATGTATTCCACAGACTCGTCTCCATGCAACTGTATTGCCGCAAGTCGATATTCCTCTATCATAGAGACCACAATTTCTGGCATTTCGTTTACAAAAACTCCCGTTTTTTTGATTGAATTTGGAAGTTCTGGAATAATACCTTCAAAATTCCGTTTGGATTTTTCATAGAAAATAAACCCGAGGTACTCCGGCTGCAGATCAGCTACCTGTTGGATATTATCTATATATTTCATTCCACAAACTTTCAGTTTCATCACTTCTTATTTTATCATTATCGGCATCCATTCCTTCCGCATCATACGCAAGAAAACACCACTATCTAATTTGACTAATAAACTCTTGACAGGCTTCCCCAGGGTTTTCTGTATTCATAAAACACTCTCCAATTAAAAAACCTTGGAAACCAAACTCTTTTAAACCCATAATAATTTTTGGATCAGAAATTCCACTTTCAGAAATCTTGATACAGGTATCGGGAATTTGATCTGCTAATTTTATAGAGTTTTCTATATCCACCTCAAAGGTATTTAGATTTCGGTTATTGATACCAATAATCTTATTATCCAAATCGTTAATTTTATCGAGGTCCTCCTGCGTATGTACCTCGTACAAAACTTCCAAACCTAAATCTATCGCTAACTGTCCATAATTTTTCAGTTCCGCTGCTTTCAGACAAGAAGCGATCAGTAAAATCGCATCTGCACCAATGGCCTTTGCTTCTACAATTTGAAAAGCATCCACAATAAAATCTTTTCTTAAGATTGGCTTTTGCTGATTGATGACTCGTGCTTCCATTAAATCTGCCATGCTACCTCCAAAAAAAGAAGTATCTGTTAGAATGGACTGTGCAGCAACATTGGCATTTAAATACCCATTGGTAACATCTACAATCGTAGACGTATCATTAATAATTCCCTTCGATGGTGATTGTCGTTTGAATTCTGCAATAATCCCTGTAGATCCTACTTCCAATAATGATTTTTTTAAAGACAAAACCGTTCTTGCAAAATTGGGGCTTTCTACTAACTTCTTAATAGCAACCTC
>DPRC01000012.1:1762-3687 GCA_003537695.1 Polaribacter sp. | reverse complement strand
GGTAACAGAAATGATTGCGGTTGCTAAAGAAAACAACAGTTTGTTAATGGAAGCCCTGTGGACGTTTTTTTTACCTCATTTTACCTATGTTTTGGAGCTTGTTAAAAATGAAAAATTTGGTAAATTAAAAAAATTAGAAGCAGATTTTGGTTTCTTTACAGAATTTGATGAAACGAATAGATTATTTAAAAAAGAAGTTGGGGGAGGGAGTTTGTTAGATATTGGAATTTATCCAATTTTTTTAGCGTTGGCTTCATTAGGCAAACCAGATGCTATAGATGCAAGTGCTACTTTTTTTGAGAACGGTGCAGACGCAAGTTGCGCGTTGATCTTTCATTATGAAAAGGCAACAGCAATTTTAAAAAGTACCCTGTTAGAGGAAACCAAAACGGAAGCAGTTTTTACTTTTGACACAGCCGTTGTTAAAATAAATAGGCAATTTCATCAACCTTCATCGGTAGTCATCATTCAAAATAAAAAAGAAGAAATAATTAATTTTGATTGCAGAACCATAGGCTATACTTATGAAATAGAACATTTTAATCAGTTACTGAGGGAAAATAAAAAAGAAAGTACGCTGCTGACTTTCGATTTCTCTAAAAGCATCATAAAAACCTTAGATAAGGTTCGGGAAATTATAGGATTAACGTACGTATGTTAATTTTATGAATAAATCGAATTCTTATGGGTCAATAGAATCTTTTGGCATAACAATTGATTTTTATAGGTAAGAAGTTGTTTTTATATTATTTTAAAATACTGACTTTCAATTATTTAATAAACACAATACGGATATTACTTTTTAAAGTTTAAAAAAGTAATGTCAGTATGACAGATATATAAAAGATGAGCAAACCAAAAGTAATGAGATTAGACAATATGTCGCTTCATAGTATGTTAAATGAAGATTCTGAGTTGATTCCTTTAATGACGCCAGAAGATGAAGAAATTATAAATAAAGAAAGTGTACCTGAAATATTACCAATTTTACCACTTAGAAATACCGTATTGTTTCCAGGTGTAGTAATTCCTATTACGGCAGGAAGAGATGCATCTATCCAGTTAATAAAGGATGCAAACAAGGGAGATAAGGTAATTGGAGTTGTTGCGCAAAGGAATGAAGACGAAGAAGAACCTGCATTAAAAGATATTCATACAACTGGAGTTGTAGCGCAAATATTGCGTGTTTTAAAAATGCCTGATGGAAATACTACCGTCATCATTCAGGGAAAAAAACGTTTTGAAATAGAGGCAATTATACAAGACAAACCCTATTTAAAGGCTACCGTAAAAGAAGCGATTGAAGATAAAGAGGTGGACGATGAGAAAGAATTTGAAGCGATTATAGAATCTATTAAAGAACAAGCTTTAGAGGTAATCAAGGAAAATCCAATGTTACCTTCGGAAGCATCGTTTGCAATTAAAAACATAAAATCAGATTCGTTCTTGGTGAACTTTATTTCATCTAACATGGATTTATCAGTTGCTCAGAAACAAGTAATTTTGGAGAAAGACAACTTAAAAGAACGTGCCTTATTAGCGTTAAAAAACTTAAATAAAGAGCTTCAAAAGTTACAATTGCGGAATGATATTCAGTCTAAAACTCGTGAAGATTTAGACCAACAACAACGGGAATATTATTTGCATCAGCAGTTAAAAACCATTCAAGAAGAATTAGGTGGCGCTACCAATGACGAAGAGTTAGAGGAAATGCGTAAAAAAGCAAAGACTAAAAAGTGGAACAAAGAAGTTGGAGAAACTTTTGAAAAAGAGTTGAACCGCTTAAAAAGAATGAATCCACAAGCTGCGGAATATGGGGTGCAGCGAAGTTATCTAGAATTGTTGTTAGAATTGCCTTGGGGAATTTACTCTGAAGATAAATTCGATTTAAAGCACGCAACCAAAGTATTGGATAGAGATCACTT
>DPRC01000012.1:0-1355 GCA_003537695.1 Polaribacter sp. | reverse complement strand
CCAATTATCTGTTTATATGGACCTCCAGGAGTTGGTAAAACTTCTTTAGGAAAATCTGTAGCAGAAGCTTTAGGGCGTAAATATGTAAGAATGTCTCTCGGAGGTTTGCGTGATGAGGCAGAAATTCGTGGACATAGAAAAACATACATTGGTGCCATGCCCGGGCGATTAATTCAGAACTTAAAAAAGTCAGGAACTTCAAATCCTGTTTTTGTTTTGGATGAAATTGATAAATTAGGTCAAAGTCACCAAGGAGACCCTTCTTCAGCAATGCTAGAAGTATTGGATCCTGAACAAAATGAATCGTTTTATGACAATTACTTAGAAGTTGGATACGATTTATCTAAAGTGCTCTTTATAGCTACAGCAAACAACCTAGGGCAAATTCCTTGGGCTTTACGTGATCGAATGGAAATTATAAATGTCTCTGGTTATACGATTGAAGAAAAAACAGAAATCGCTAAAAGGCACCTGTTACCGAAACAATTAAAAGAGCACGGTTTATCAGCAAAGCATTTAAAATTAGGTAAAAAACAATTGGAACAAATTGTAGAAGGATATACTCGGGAATCTGGTGTGCGAGGTTTGGAAAAGAAAATTGCAAAAGTCGTTCGGTTTGCTGCAAAATCGATTGCTTTAGAAGAAGCATATGATATCGTCTTGCCATCAGAAAAGGTAGCAGATATTTTAGGAACCCCAAGGTTTAGAGATAAATTTGAAAATAATGACATCGCCGGAGTGGTTACAGGTTTAGCCTGGACACAGGTTGGAGGAGATATCTTATTTATAGAGTCTATTCTGTCTAAGGGTAAAGGATCGCTTTCGATTACTGGTAATTTAGGAACTGTGATGAAAGAATCTGCAACTATTGCACTTCAATATATTAAATCGAATGCGGAAGAGTTTGGTATTAATCCAGAAGTTTTAGAAAAGTACAATGTCCATATTCATGTTCCTGAGGGAGCAACTCCAAAAGATGGACCAAGTGCCGGTATTACGATGTTAACGTCTTTAGTTTCCTCGTATACACAGCGAAAAGTTAAAAATAAGTTGGCCATGACTGGTGAAATTACTTTGCGAGGCAAGGTGCTGCCAGTAGGTGGGATTAAGGAAAAAATATTAGCAGCTAAAAGAGCAAATATTAAGGAAATAATTTTGTGTAGAGAAAATGAAAAAGACATCTTAGAAATAAAGGAAAGTTATCTTAAAGGATTGACCTTTCATTATGTCACCGATATGAAGCAAGTGATCGCGCTTGCACTCACAAAACAAAAAGTACAAAATGCTAAGAAATTAATGTAATTTTAAGAGCCTCCTGAAAAGGAGGTTTTTTTTTGAAGAGATACCGATTCATT
>DPRC01000183.1 GCA_003537695.1 Polaribacter sp. | reverse complement strand
CAACCTCCAACTGTCTACTTACCACAGTAGGAAAACAGAGGATGTTGATTTTGTTGTGCAATACCTTTTAGAAAATTACCAATATGAAAACATTATAATTATTGGATTTAGTTTGGGAGGAAATTTAACCTTAAAATATTTAGGAGAATACCAACAAACATTATCTCCCAAAATTAAAGGGGCAATAGCCATTTCCGTCCCTGTAGACATTACCACTGCAGAAAAAGAAATGGATAAATTAAAAAACAAATTGTATGTAGAAATCTTTTTCAAAACTTTAAAAAATAAAATTTTAGAAAAGGCATTTAAATTTCCTGAATATAATTTAGACAAAGACAAGTTATTTAAAGCTACTAAATTTAAACATTTAGAAATTTTATACACGGTACCTGTTTTTGGATTTAAAAGCCCAGAGGATTATTGGAAAAAGGCAAGTTCTAAACCGTATCTATCAAATATTGATAGACCAACTTTGTTGATCAATGCAAAAGATGATACTTTTTTATCACCAGAATGCTACCCCATAAAAGAGGCCATGCAGTCCAATTACTTCTTTTTAGAAACACCTGAGTATGGCGGGCATGTGGGCTTTATAACTTCATTTAAGCAACAGGAAAACAAATGGTTAGAACAAAGAATTACTAGGTTTATAGAAGAACACATTCAAATTTAATCGTTTTAAACAATAATCCACCAAAATCAAGGTTATTTTAATTGTAATTAAGATATTTGCTATAGAAATACAGATGCTTTTGAAACTTAGAATTTTACTTTTTTCATTCTTACTTTTTTCTTCATTTCTAAAGGCACAATCCTTTAGAAATTACTCCAACGAATTTTTAAATATCGGCGTAGATGCGGCAGCATTAGGGATGAGTAAGGCTGTAGTTGCTACTACAAACAATGTAAATGCAACCTATTGGAATCCCGCTGGATTGGTAGGAATTCAAGATTATCAGGGTTCTTTAATGCATGCTGATTATTTTGCAGGAATTGCGAATTACAATCATGCAGCCTTTGCAATGCCCATAGATAAAGAAAGTGCGATTGGTGTTTCTATAATTCGTTTTGGTGTTGACGATATTTTAAATACTACCGAACTTATTGATAGCGAAGGAAATATTGATTTTAATAAAATCAGCCTTTTTTCAGCAGCAGATTATGCTTTTAATATTGCATATGCTCGAAACATTATTCTTGAAGACTTAAAGTTTGGTGTAAATACTAAAATAGTGCGCAGAACTATTGGAAGTTTTGCTTCGTCTTGGGGTTTTGGTTTTGACCTTGGTCTCCAGTTTGAAAAAAATGACTGGAAATTCGGATTCATGGCAAGAGACATTACCACAACCTTTAATAGTTGGTCTATTAATGAGACCGAATTTGATAAAATTAAAGACGCAATTCCGGGCCAAAATCAAGAACTTCCAGAAACTACAGAAATAACAAAACCAAAATTACAATTAGGTGTTGCACGCACATTTAGAATAGGTTCCCTTTTTAACCTACTCACAGAAGTTGATTTGAATATTCGTTTTGCAAAAACAAATGATATTTTTTCTTCCGAAGTGGGAAGCATAAACCCTGCAATTGGTCTTCAATTAGATTATGATAATATTGTTTATTTAAGGACTGGCTTTGGTAATTTTCAAAACACAACTCAATTTGACAATTCTACATCCCTCTCCTTCCAACCTAACTTTGGACTAGGATTCAACTACAGAGGCATTCAAATAGATTATGCATTAACAAATATTGGCAGTGTTGGAAATGCATTGTTCTCAAATATTTTTTCACTTACTTTCGATTATACCTTTCTTAGACCTTAACGAACATGAAGAAAAAAATATTATTTCTCGTAGTCCTTTGTTTTTTTTCAATTAAAGAAATTAGTGCACAAATAATTTTATCTGATACCTCAGAAATCTCTATTGTTACTGCAGGTCCTGGCGCAGAACTGTATGAAAAATTTGGGCACAGTGCAATTAGAATTGTAGATGCTAGTTTAAATATTGACCTCATTTACAACTATGGAATTTTTGATTTTAATACCCCTAATTTCTATACTAATTTTGCGAAAGGCAAAATGTATTATGTACTAGCTAAATACGATTTTAAATACTTCATAGCTAGTTACAACCGCGATGGCCGTTGGCTTAAACAACAAGTTTTAAATCTAAACCTGTCTGAAAAAAAATTAATTTTCAACTACCTAGAAAAAAATGCGCTACAGGAAAACGCAGGCTATTTATATGATCCTTTTTTTGATAACTGTGCAACTAAACTTAGAGATATTCTACAAGTCACTTTAAAGGATAGCATTGCCCTGAATTCGACAAAAATTCTAAATAATATATCTTTACGGGAGTTAATGGACCAAGAAATATATTGGTATACTTGGGGGAACTTTGGTATTAATACAATTGCTGGAACTATTTTAGATAAAAAAAGGAGTCAATTAGCATATACTTATTTGCCAGATCAGCTCTATAAAACAGTTAAGTATGCAAAAATAAAAAGAGCAAACAAATTTATTCCCCTCGTAGAAAAGGAAGAGCTTTTATTAAGTTTCTCCGAGCAACCAACTCCATTGCATGTTTTAAATCCATTACTTATTTTTATCATACTTTTAATAATCGTGCTATTTATATCTTTTAAAGATCTTAAAAATAATAAAAGAACGAAGCTTTTAGATTTTATAATTTTCTTGATTACCGGTATAGTTGGCTTAATTTTAGCATATTTATGGTTGTTCTCCTCACACACAACGGCCCCCAACAACTTTAATCTTCTGTGGGCTTTTTTACCGAATTTGTTTATAGCTTTTACCATCGGACGAGAAAACTCTAAAACCTGGATAAAAACATATATTTTAATCCTTTTGTGCGCGTTGTGTGGTATTCCTTTACTTTGGCTCTTTGGAATTCAGGCTTTCCCTTTTTCAGTGATTCCGCTTTTAATTTTACTATTTGTCCGGTATTTATTCCTTTACAGACACCTACTTCGCTTTAAAAAATAAAAAGTTTATCTATATTTCTCCATAAAACCTTCAGTAATTAATTGTATTTTAGAGGAAATGAAATTAGAAATAATACCTTTCGATATCAAGCATACACAAGACTTTTATAATTTAAATGTTGAATGGTTAAAAAAATACTTTTATGTAGAACCCTATGATGAAAAGGTTTTAAGTAATCCTAAAAAATATATTATCGATGCAGGTGGTTTTATTTTTTTTGTAAAAAAGGAGCATAAAATAATCGGTACCATTGCTTTAATCAATCAAAATACTTTTTTCGAATTGAGTAAAATGGCAATTTCACCAAAACATCAAGGCTTAAAAATTGGCCAACAACTTATGGAGTATTGCATCAAATTTGCAAAAAAACAGCACTGGAAAAGTATCACATTATACAGCAATCGGAAATTAGTACCTGCAATTAATCTGTATAAAAAAGTAGGCTTTATTGAAGTTCCTTTAGAAAAAGACGTTCACTACGAAAGAGCTAATATTAAAATGATACTCGCCTTATCTCCTTTAAAATAAAATTCGGAATTTGGAATTAAAGAAAACTTTCAATCGCTAAATCATACCCTTTTAAACCGAAGCCAAATAGTACTCCGCTCGCATTTGGTGAAATATAACTGTGCTGTCTAAATTCTTCTCGCGCATGAATGTTAGAAATATGAACCTCTACAACCTTCGTTTCAATACCTTTTACGGCATCTCCAATACCAATTGAAGTGTGTGTATAGGCTGCAGCATTTAAAACAATACCATCATAACTAAAACCAACCTCATGGAGTTTGTCTATGATCTCACCTTCCACATTCGATTGAAAATAAGAAATTTCAACATCTTTAAAGCATATCTGTAATTCTTTAAAATACGCTTCAAAAGTTTCAGAACCATAAATTTCTGGTTCTCTTTTTCCTAATAAATTTAAATTGGGTCCGTTAATGATAATGATTTTCATATTGCTAAAATATAACAAATAAAAAACGGAAGCAAAAATGCTTCCGTTTTAAATTCTATAAATATATTTATCTTATAAAGAAAACATAGCACCAACTCCGAAATTAGAAATAGTACTACCTTCTTTACTCATACCAGTATAAGTTGCTTGCAACATTACTTTTTCACTAATATTATAACCAACCATTGGGTTATAATAAAAAGCACATTCAATATCATCAGGGCTAATTCCAATACCATAACCTAAATC
>DPRC01000076.1:9043-10003 GCA_003537695.1 Polaribacter sp. | reverse complement strand
TAAATGCCCCCATCTGTTCCGGCATATAGTACATTGTTGAAATATCTTAAAAAGTGGATATCTGCATGTGTAAATTGTGCATTATGGTCATACCAAGAGTTTAATTGCGAGAAATTATCACCTCCATTTGTGGACTTCCAAATATCTAAAACTCCAACGAATACTACATCTGAGTTGGTATCAGAAACAGTCAAAGCCATGTCATACCAAGATTGAGTGCTATTAAAAATATCTTCAGTTTCTGCTGTTTTTATAAAACTATTTCCACTATCTGTTGATTTGTAGAGTCCTTGAAAGTTATTGCTAGGACCACTGCTTAGAAGATAAACAATCGATGGATCTGCTTTTGTAACCTCAATAGCAAGCCTACTAGAGTCGCTTGGTACTACCAAGGTATCGCTATCATCTCTGTTTTGAAGTGATGCATTAACTCCATTTCCTAGCGCCGAAATAATAGCGTTTCCATCTGTATGAGACATCATTATCGAGGGTATTATAATATTTAAGGGTGCTCCATCTGAATCAAAACCCAAATTATCTCCACTCATAGTAAACAAGTCGGTATCTGGATAATTTATAATAATCACAGCAATTGCACCTGCATCTTGAGCTCGTTTTACCTTGTCATCAAAGTTGCATGCACCTCTATTTAAGATCGCAATCTTACCATTAATAGCGCTATTATTAATTATTGTTGAGCAAGCATCATTATTGTCAGTTCCAGTAGCGTCATCGATAAGTGCGATATCACCGGTAATTGGGGTTGTTAAGGTGCCTCCAAAATCGGTGGTAAGTGTATGAATGTACTCTTTTTGAAGAGAAGAGGGAGCGTTAATTTTAAAGATTGAAGACGATAGTGCAGAACCTATGGTTTCAAAGTCTAATCCTCCATTTGTTGATTTGTAAAATTTTGATGGATTTCCGTTGGCGTCACTTACGGCATAAATGGTTTGGGAATCT
>DPRC01000076.1:8893-9036 GCA_003537695.1 Polaribacter sp. | reverse complement strand
GTTTGTAGATTTCCAAATCCCACCAGCAGGAGCACCAACATATATGGTGTTTGGGTCACTAGGGTCTAAAGCAATAGCATTTACTCTTCCTTGTCCAGCAGTCTTTGTTGAGGTATTGGCAACAACTGCTGGTCCAATACTTG
>DPRC01000076.1:8143-8817 GCA_003537695.1 Polaribacter sp. | reverse complement strand
ATCATCGTCTCCAGTTGAAATGTATATAATATCTGAATTATTGGGGTCTATCGCAATTCCAGAGACTCCAATTTGGGGCAAGTTATCAGCTAATGGAGTCCAATCTATTCCATTGTTTGTAGATTTCCAAATCCCACCGGCAGGGGCACCAACATATATGATGTTTGGGTTATTAGGGTCTAAAGCAATAGCATTTACTCTTCCTTGTCCAGCAGTCTTTGTTGAGGTATTATCAACAACTGCTGGTCCAATACTTGACCAATTGCTAGCAGGACTTTGGATTGTTTTATTTTTAGTTCCTTCTAAAGTCTTTTTTTCTCGCCATGCGTCCCATAAAATAGAGGGAGGTGCTATCGATCCATCTTCCATTAAATAATGGGACCAATGTTGCTCCCAACGTTTAAAAGGTTTATAGCCACTCCCTTTTTTAGAGTAGTCTTTTTGTTTCCAAAAAGCATCAAACTGAGAAGATATTCTTTTCAAAGTGGGTTTGGTATTCCCATTTTTAAGCACTGTGTTTTTGGATGCATTTTTTTTTAAATCTAAGGCAAACTCCTTGGTGTATGGATTATTTTCACTAATTACTTGTGAAAAACTAAAGGAAGAGATGCTAAGGATTAAAATAAATAAGAACTGTTTCATGTAAAAAAAATATTGTTAATAATTTATCAAAG